>JALNWC010000054.1 GCA_023231075.1 Rhodoferax sp. | reverse complement strand
CCTGACGGCACCCGACCCCATCCACCTGGGCGCCAAAGCCCTCTTCAATGTCCACCTGCACAACAAGCGCAAGCGCCCCCGCTACGGCATCGGCCTGGCGCTGCTGGACGCCGGGCAATGGGCCTGGACCGATGTGGCGGGCCAGGCCGGCAGCACGGTGCAACTGGCCTGGCTGCCGCCGCAGCGTGGGCTGCACCGCCTGCCAACGCTGACGGCTGAGACGCATTTTCCGCTGGGGACTTTCCGGGTCTGGACGGTGTGGCGCCCGGCCGCCCAGGTGCTGGTCTACCCGGCGCCCGAAGTGCCCGCAGCCCCCCCGCCCGCCGGCCAGGCCCATGAGGGCAGCGCCCACGCCAGCGTGACCAGCGTGCAGGGCGAGCCCGACGGCCTGCGCGGCTACCGACGCGGCGACGCGCTGAAGACGATCGTCTGGAAAAAGGCTGCCAAGACCGGCGAACTGGTCAGCCGCGACAGCCAGACCCTGCAGCAGCAAACGCTGTGGCTGGACCAGCAGCAGACCGGCCTGAACCAGCCCGAGGCACAGCTCAGCCGCCTGTGCGCCTGGGTCTTGCAGGCCGACCAGCTCGGCCTGATCTACGGGCTGCGCCTGAAGCAGCAGGACATCGCGCCCGCCAGCGGCCTGGCCCACCAGCAACGCTGCCTGCGCGCCCTGGCCCTGGCCTGAATCACCCCGTGAAACTGCCCACACCCAGCCACCTGCCACGCGACACCCGCGACACCTTGTTTGTGCTCGCGGTCATCGCCTGGGTGATCGCACCGCTGACCCCGGAAATCCCCCTGTGGTGCAGCCTGCTGAGCATGGCCGTCATGGTGTGGCGCGGGCTGCTGGCCTGGCGCGGCCAGCCCCTGCCCTCCAAATGGTGGCTGCTCGGCTTGCTGGCCCTCTGTCTTGGCGCGACCCTGATCAGCTTCAAGACCCTGTTGGGCCGCGATGCCGGCGTGACGCTGGTGGTGGTCTTGCTGGCGCTCAAAACGCTGGAATTGCGCGCGCGCCGCGATGCCTTCGTGGTATTTTTCCTCGGCTTTTTCCTGCTTTTAACCCATTTTTTCTATTCCCAGTCGCTGCTCACGGCAGCCGCCATGCTGGTGGCACTGCTGGGTTTGCTGACGGCTTTGGTCAACGCCCACATGCCGGTGGGCAGGCCACCGCTGTGGCAGGCCGGACGGCTGGCCGGCAGCATGGCGCTGCTCGGTGCGCCCATCATGCTGCTGCTGTTTGTGCTGTTTCCGCGCGTGGCGCCGCTGTGGGGCCTGCCCGGCGACGCCATGACGGGTCGCAGCGGCCTGTCGGCCAGCATGACGGTGGGCAACATCGCCAGCCTGGCGCTGGACGGCAGCGTGGCCATGCGGGTGCGCTTTGACGGCGCACCGCCACCGCAGTCGGCGCTGTACTTTCGCGGCCCGGTACTGTCCTACTTTGACGGTCGCACCTGGCAAGCGCGGCCGTCAACCCTGCCCAGCCGCTGGCGACTGCCCGCCGACCTGCAGGTGACGGGCGAGCCCGTTCGCTACCAGGTCACGCTGGAACCCAACCGCCTGCCCTGGCTGCTGGTGCTGGACGCCACGCCGCAAGCCCCGGTGCTGGCGGGCAAGACGGCGCGCATGACGCGCGAGCTGCAATGGATTCTTGACCAGCCCGTCACCGACCTGCTGCGCTACGAGGTGCGGAGCTACCCCAATTTTTCGCACGGCCCGCGCCAGGGCGTGCCCGGCCTGCAGGAGTACCTGGCGCTGCCCGACGGTTTCAACCCGCGCACCCTGCAACTGGCCGCCGAGTGGCAGCGCGACCCGCGCCACGCCGGGGCAGGCAATGCCCAATGGGTGGCACTGGCGATGCAGCGGCTGCGCAGCGAGGGCTACCGCTACACGCTGGACCCGGGGGTCTATGGCCGGCACAGCGCCGACGAATTCTGGTTTGACCGCAAGGCCGGCTTTTGCGAACACATCGCGTCGAGCTTTGTCATCCTGATGCGCGCCCTGAACGTGCCCGCCCGCATCGTCACCGGCTACCAGGGTGGCGAAAAAAATAGCGTCGATGATTTCTGGACCGTGCGCCAAAGCGATGCCCATGCCTGGACCGAGGTCTGGCTGGAAGGCCAGGGCTGGCAGCGGGTGGACCCGACCTCGGCCGTGGCCCCGGGGCGCACCGGCACGCTGCAGCGCCTGAGCCCGCCGCGCGGCAGGATTGCCGAAGCCATTTTTGGCAGCGTGAACCCGGCCTTGGCCCTCAATCTGCGCGCCGCCTGGGACGCCGTCAACAACCGCTGGAACCAGTGGGTGCTGAACTACACCCAGAGTCGGCAACTCGAGCTGCTGAAAAACATCGGTTTCAAGGAACCCGACTGGCAAGACCTGATTTATGTGCTGTGCGCCATCGTGGTGTTGGCCAGCCTGGGCGGAGCCGCCTGGAGCGCCTGGGAGCGGCACCAGCAGGACCCCTGGCTGCGCCTGTTGCAACAAGCTGCCGACAAACTGCGCGTGGCAGGGATCGGGTTCACGGCCAACAGCACACCGCGTCACATGGCCCGGCAACTGCTGGCCCCTGCCCCGGGGTCTTCACCGAAGGCCAGCCCGCAAGGGCAAGCCTGGCACGACTGGCTGCTCAGGCTGGAAACCCTGCGTTATGCCCGGCCCGATGCTGGCCAGGCCCCTCATTTCAGACGGCAACTCGCGACCCTGCGCAACGAACTCAAACACCTGCAATGGCCCCATTGAATTTACCCACAACTTCAAGCAAGTGGCCGCATCGCCACTGGTTTGTGGCCCTGATGCTGGTGCTCGCCTGTGCGCTGTCGGCCAGCGCTGCGGCGGCAAAACACGGCAAAAGAACGGCCAGGGCGGCCAGCCCGCAAGCGCCGCTGCCCGGTCCCGGCTACGACCAGCGGCTGGACGCCATGCAGGCGGCGGATGACATCGCCGAGCGCCAGAAGCTGGACCGCGACTGGGTGCGCCAGACCCTGGGCCAGGCCCGCTATGTGGCGGCCATCGCCAAAGCGGTGACACCACCCGCTGTCGGGGTCGCCAAGAACTGGCAGCTCTACCGCAGCCGCTTTGTGGAACCGCTGCGCATCCGCGCCGGCCTGGCGTTCTGGCAGACGCACCGGGACACGCTGCAACGCGCCGAGCAGGAGACCGGCGTGCCCGCCGAGATCATTGTGGGCGTGCTCGGGGTGGAAACCATTTACGGCCAGCAAACGGGCAACTTCCGGGTGCTCGACGCACTGGCCACGCTGGCCTTTGACTTCCCGGCCAGCCACCCGCGCGCAGCGGAACGCAGCGCCTATTTCAAAACCGAACTCGAACAGTTCCTGAGCTGGTCACAGCGCAGCGGGCGCGACCCGCTGACCCTCAAAGGCAGCTATGCCGGCGCCATGGGCCTGCCCCAGTTCATGCCTTCAAGCTGGGTCAAGTACGCGGTCGACTTCGATGGCGATGGTCTGGTGGATTTGCAGAACAGTCCGGCCGATGCGATTGGCTCGGTTGCCAACTACTTCAAGGTCTTCAACTGGCAACCCGGCCTCGCCACCCATTTCCCGCTGGAATTCGAGACCAGTCGGCTCGACATGGCCGCGCTCATGGCGCCCGACATCCTGCCCACCTTCAGCGTGGAAAATTTTCAGGCCAAGGGCGTGGTGCTCAGCGGCGAGGCGCTCAAACACCCTGGCAAGCTGGCCCTGATCGAATTGCAGAACGGCGATGCGCCGCCCAGCTATGTGGCGGGCACCGACAATTTTTACGCCATCACGCGCTACAACTGGAGCAGCTACTACGCCATGGCGGTGATCGAACTCGGGCAAGCCGTCGCCCAGGCCATGCGCCCCTGAGCCCAGCCACTCACAGCGGCACCGGCACCAGGAAGTCGCGGCTGATGTGGGCACCCAGCTCGTTGACGCGGTCCAGAAACTGGGTCAGGTAGGCGTGCAGGCCGGTCGCCAGAATCTCGTCGATGCAGCCGTATTGCAACTCGGCGCGCAACTTGCCGGCGCGGCGCTGGGTTTCCTTCGACTGGTCGTTGGCCACCAAGGCCAGGTTATTCACCACTTCATTGAGGCTGGCGTGCAATGAACGTGGCATGTCCGGGCGCAGGATCAACAACTCGGCCACCCGCTCGGGCCGGATCACGTCGCGGTAGACCTTGCGATACACCTCGAAACCGCTGACGCTGCGCAAAATGGCGCTCCAGTGGTAGAAATCGTATTCCTGGTCCTTGCCATTGGCCGTGCCATAAAAGTCGCTCTCCACCGCGTGGAACTTGACGTCGACCAGGCGCGCGGTGTTGTCGGCGCGCTCCAGAAAAGTGCCCAGGCGCATGAAGTGCAGCGCCTCGTCCATCAGCATGGTGCCCACGGTGACGCCGCGCGACAGGTGCGAGCGAAACTTGACCCATTCAAAAAACTGCGTGGGGTCGGCCTCGAAGTCGCCCTGCTTGATCATGCGCTTGACCTCCAGCCAGGTCTGGTTCTGGGTTTCCCACACCTCGGTGGTCAGCGTGCCGCGCACGGCGCGGGCGTTTTCACGCGCGGCGCTCAGGCAGGACACGATGCTGGAGGGATTGCGCTCGTCCTTGACCATGAAGTCCATCACTTCCTTGGCCCGGATCACATCATGCTTTTCCTTGTAGGCGGGCAGCAGTTCGCTGATCGACAGCAGGCCCTGCCAGCCCGCTTGCGCGGTGGCGGTGGACTGCGGCAACAGCGAGGTCTGGTAATTCACGTCGAGCAAACGTGCCGTGTTTTCGGCGCGCTCGGTATAGCGGTTCATCCAGAAGAGGTGGTCGGCAGTTCGTGACAACATACAGGCTTTCTGTTAAATGACAGGCGATTCAGGACCTTGATGCTGGCTTCAGGCCGCCTGGCTTTGTGACTGGGTCAGCGCCTCAGGCAGCGTCGGCGCAACGTCGCCCTCCAGAATCCAGGTGTCTTTGGTACCGCCGCCCTGCGACGAATTGACCACCAGCGAGCCGTCCTTGAGCGCCACGCGCGTCAGGCCACCGGGCACCATTTGCACGGTTTTTCCCGACAACACATAGGGCCGCAGGTCGATGTGGCGCGGCGCAATGCCGCTTTCCACAAAGGTCGGGCAGCTGGACAGGCTCAGTGTGGGCTGGGCGATGTAGCCGCTCGGGTTGGCCAGCACGGCCTTTTTGAAATCTTCGACCTCGGCCTTGGTGGCCGCCGGGCCCACCAACATGCCGTAACCGCCCGCACCATGAACTTCCTTGACCACCAGGTCTTTCATGTTGGCGATCACATAAGACAGATCGTCCTTGTTGCGGCACAGGTAGGTCGGCACGTTGTTCAAAATGGGTTTCTCGCCAAGGTAGAACTCGATCATCTTGGGCACGTAGGGGTAGATCGACTTGTCGTCGGCCACGCCGGTCCCGACACCGTTGCAGATGTTGAGATGGCCCGCCTTGTACACCTCGAGCAGTCCGGCGCAGCCCAGGGTGGACGTGGGGCGGAACACCTCGGGGTCGAGAAAGTCGTCGTCGACACGGCGGTAGATCACGTCGACCCGCTGCGGGCCACGCGTGGTGCGCATGTAGCAGAAGTTGTCCTTGACGAACAAATCCTGGCCTTCGACCAGTTCCACGCCCATTTGCTGCGCCAGAAAGGCGTGCTCAAAGTAGGCGCTGTTGTACATGCCGGGGGTGAGCACCACCACGGTGGGCTCGGCGGTGGTGGCCGGGCTGCTTTCGCGCAGGGTTTCCAGCAACAAGTCGGGGTAATGCGCGATGGGCGCGACGCGGTGGGCGGAAAAAAGGTCGGGAAAAAGCCGCATCATCATCTTGCGGTCTTCCAGCATGTAACTGACGCCGCTGGGCACACGCAGGTTGTCTTCGAGCACGTAGTACTCGCCATGGCCCTTGGCGTCGGGTGCGCGCACGATGTCGATGCCGGAAATTTGGGAATAGACACTGTTGGGCAGTTCCACACCCATCATTTGCGGACGGAACTGGGCGTTTTGCTCGATTTGCTCACGCGGGATCAGCCCCGCCTTGAGGATCTCCTGATCATGGTAGATGTCGTGCAGGAAACGGTTCAGGGCCGTGACCCGCTGTTCCAGACCGCGCTCCATGCTGCGCCATTCGTGGGCCGGGATGATGCGGGGGATCAGGTCGAACGGGATCAGGCGCTCGGTGCCCGCGCCATCCTCGTCCTTTTCGCCGTAGACCGCAAAGGTGATGCCGACGCGGCGGAAAATCATTTCGGCCTCTTCACGCCGTTTGGCCATCATGTTGCCAGGCTGGCGCGCCAACCACTCGTCGTAAATCTTGTAATGGTCCCGGATCTGTGCCCCATGCGTGAAAAACTCATAGGGCAAGCTGGTGTACATCTCGTCGAATTTCGGCATCATCTATCACTCCTGCAACTTACTTAGCAAACTTTGGGCCAGCGCCTCGGCAGACCTCCATCGGCCCGAGGGCGGGCCTCCTACAGGCCAGCGCCTCGGCAAGCTGTCCATCGGAATCCCTGTGGGAGCGGCGCCCTCGCCGCGATGGTCTTGGGTTCATGGAAAGCGCTCACGGCACCGCATGATGCCAATAGCGTTTTTGCACCTCGCGCGCGCATTGCAGCTCATCCGGTTGCCACGAATGCCAACTGGCCGCACCACAACGGGGCGTATCGATCAGCTTGATGTGATGGGCATCGTAACGCACCAAAACAGCGCTCGCCGGGTGGCCGAAGCGATTTCTGTAGCCGGCCTGCGCTATCGCAAAGCGCGGCTGCACCGCCTCCAGAAAGGCATCGCTGCTGGACGTCTTGCTGCCATGGTGCGGCACCAGCAGCACATCGGCGCGCAAACCCGCTGACGGCTGGCCCGGCCTGGTCGCGCTGCCCTGCGCCCGCGCGACCAATTGCTTCTCTTGCGCCTGCTCGATGTCGCCCGCCAGCAGCACGGTTTGCGCCCCATTGGAAATGCGCAGTGTGCAGCTCAGGGCATTGGGTTTGCGCGCATCGGCATAGTCACCGGCCTGCGGGTGCAGCACCTCGAAGTCCACGCCGTCCCACTGCCAGCGCTGCCCCGCCGTGCAGCGCGTGAAGGGCCGCAGGGCCTGCAGCGCATGCCCTGATTCAATCGAGCTCAGCAAGCTGGCCTGCGGCTGCATTTGCAGGACTGCCACGGCGCCGCCGGTGTGGTCGCTGTCGCGGTGGCTCAGCACCAGGGTGTCCAGCCGCACCCCGAGCGCACGCAGCAGGGGCACCAACACCCGGTTCCCGGCGTCGCTTTCGCGGCTGTACATGGGGCCGGCGTCATACAACAAGGCATGCTGCGCCGTGCGCACCAGCACCGCATTGCCCTGGCCGACATCGGCCGCCAGCAAGTCGAATTCACCCGCCGGGATCGGTGGCGCCTGCCAGAACAGCACCGGCAGCAACAGCGGCACACCCCCCAGACGCAGCGACCAGGGCAGGCGCAGCGCCAGCAGCAGCCCACCCAACACACCGGCCACACCCGCCCACAAGGGTGCTTGCGCCAGGCTCACGCTGGCCCAGGGCCATTGCGCCAGGCCGCGCAACAACTGCGCCAACAAACCGATGGCCCCGGCGGCCAGGTCCCACAAGGGGTGCAGCAACACGCCCGACATGGCCAGCGGCGTTACCACCAGCGTCACCCATGGAATCGCCAGCGCATTGGCCAGCAAGCCCACCAGTGACACCTGACCAAAGAGCAGCAGACTCAAGGGGGTGAGTGCCAGCGTAATCACCCATTGCTCGTGCATCAACACCCGCAATCTCGATCGCAGTCCGGAACGACCGGCCGGCAATTCACCGGGATCGCTTGCAAACAGCACGCCCACCGCCACGAAACTCAACCAGAAACCGGCTTGCAGCAGCGCCCACGGATCCACCGCCACCACCACCGCGCAGGCCAGCAACCAGACCTGCGGCCAGGGCCAGCGCACACCCAGCAGGCGCAAGGCCCCCACCGTGGCCAGCATCAGCACGGTGCGCTGGGCGGGCACGCCCCAGCCGCTGAACAAGGCATAGGCGGTGGCCAGCGCCATGCCACCGATCAGGGCGGCGGTGGCGGCGGGCAGCCGCAGACAGAGCCAGGCCGAGCGCCGCCACAGCCAGCCCAGCGCCAGCGCTGCGGCCCAGGCGAACATGGTGATGTGCAGGCCCGAAATGCTCATCAGGTGGGCCACGCCGGTGGCCCGGAACACATCCCAGTCGCTGCGCTCAATGGCCGCCTGGTCCCCGACGACCAAGGCGGCGATCAGTCCGCCGACATCAGAATTGGCCAGGCGCACGCCAATCTGATCCCGCACCTGGCCACGCGCCCATTGCACCGGGTGCTGCCAGGTCTGCGCCAGCAGCCGGGGCGCCGGGTCACGCGGGCCGGCACGCACATAACCCGTGGCCTGCACGCCCTGCTCCCACTGCCACAGCTCGTAATCGAAACCATGCGGATTGATGCCGCCATGCGGGGCTTTCAGGCGCACCGTCATCTGCCAGCGCTCGCCGGCCTGCAAGGGTGCAGGCAGGCGCTGCAATTCACCCGTGGATTCTCCGGTGCCCTCGCCACGGGCATGGACACCGGCGTACCAGCCCAGCTCCAGCCGCTTCGGCAAGCGCAGCGCTTGACCGTTGAGGCTGGCACGCTCCAGCTCCAGCCGGAAACGCAGGCCGCCGTCGAAGTGCTGAGGCATGGCCGCCACCACCCCGGTCACTTCCAGGTCACGCCCCTCCAGCGCGGGGGCGAGGGCCTGGCTGGCAACCACCTGGGCGCGCCAACCCGTGCTGGAAAAAGCCAGCACGGCAAAGACGGTCCCGAGCAAAACCCGGCGCCACACCGACCCGCGCACCCGCAGGCTCAAGCCCAGCAGCAGCAGGCCCGCCAGGAGCCCAAGCAGGTAGTGGTCGGCGGGCAGCAAGCTGGCTTGCTGCAACTGCAAGGCATTGCCCAGCAAGCCGCCCAGCAGCGCCGGGATCAAGCCGTGGGTCGCAACAAACCGGGTCTCCGAGGCGGGCCGATGCGGGCTGGCAGCGATGTCGACTGCCCGCATGCCGGTCGATCAGTTGGGGCTGGCTGCGTTCATGCGCCCGCCCGCCTGGCGCGACCAGTCGATCGGGTCTTGCTGCAACACCATGTCGATGTCGAGCCCCAGCATTTCAGCCACCAGCGACGGAAAAGTGACCGTCAAGGCGTTTTTCTGCAAGCCCAGCTGGTTGGCGCGGGCACGCCACTGGGCCAAGTGCAATACGCCCGCCAGAGGCTCGCAGGCCTCGTTGTCAAACGGGGCATCGGCATAGGCCAGCGCGTCGCACACCATCTGAGGCAGTTGCGCCTGCCCGGCCAGCGCCGAACTGACGTCCAGGTAACAAAAACCAAACGCCTGGCGCTCAACAAAGGCACGTTTGAGGTCCAGCGGCGGGCAAGTTTCATCCAGTTCGGCAACTTGCGGCAAGGCGGCGCGCATGGCCAATTCACCCAGCGCATGGATCAGCCCGGCCACATAGGCCGCCTGCTGCTTGTACTGCAACAGACCGGCCAGGGCGCGCGCCACACGGGCACAGTTCTGGCTGTAGTCCCAGAACCGGGCCAAAGGCAAACCGGCTCCCACCTTGAAAGAGGCCTGCCCGATGGCTTGGCTGACCATGTCCTGCACCTGATCCAGATGCAGCAGCGCCAGCGCCTCGGAAACACTGTTGACCTGGCCAGGAAGGGCAAAAGAAGGCGCATTGGCCGCCTGCAGCACGCGCAAACTCAGCACCGGATCGGCCTTGATGAACTGGTCGATGCGGCGCAAGTCGGGGTGCAATTGCTTGAGCTCGGTCAACAGCAAGGCCAGCAACCGCGGACTGCTGGGCAGCGGCTGTGGATGGGCCAGCAGGTCAGCCAGTTGCATGACGGCTAGTGACCCAGGTTTTTGAGCTTGGCAAAGGCTGAAGACATGGCTGTGGATTGTGGCGCATGTGCGCCCGGCCCTGTGCCGTTGCCAAAACCCTGGCCACCCGTGCGGCCCCGCTGCTGCGCATTGGCGCCCTGAAAACGGTTGTCACCGGCACTGCCGCTGCGCGCCGGGGCGGCACCCAGCTTCATGGTCAGCGCAATGCGCTTGCGTGCCACGTCCACCTCGACCACCTGCACCTTGACGATGTCGCCGGTTTTGACGACCTCGCGGGCATCGGTGACAAACTTGTGGCTGAGCTGACTCACATGCACCAGGCCGTCCTGGTGCACGCCCAGGTCGATGAAGGCGCCAAAGGCGGCCACGTTGCTCACGGTGCCTTCGAGCACCATGCCCTCCTTGAGGTCCTTGATGTCTTCCACGCCGTCGTTGAAACGCGCCACCTTGAAGTCCGGGCGCGGGTCACGGCCGGGCTTTTCCAGCTCGCCCAGAATGTCCTTGACCGTGATGACGCCGAATTGCGCGTTGGCAAACAACTCGGGGCGCAGGGTTTTGAGCATGTCGGCGCGGCCCATCAGCTCGGTCACCGGCTTGCCGGTCTTGGCGATGATTTGCTCCACCACCGGATAGGTCTCAGGGTGCACGCCGGTCATGTCGAGCGGGTTGACGCCACCACGAATACGCAGGAAACCCGCACTTTGCTCGAAGGTCTTGGCGCCCAGGCCGGTCACCTTGAGCAGCTCCTGGCGGCTGGCAAAAGCACCGTTGGCCTCGCGCCAGCGCACCACCGCCTTGGCCACGCTGGCACTCAGGCCCGACACCCGGCTGAGCAGCGGCACGCTGGCCATGTTGAGGTCGACCCCGACCGCGTTGACGCAGTCTTCCACCACCGCGTCGAGCGTTTTGGCCAGGTCGCTCTGGTTCACGTCGT
>JALNWC010000053.1 GCA_023231075.1 Rhodoferax sp. | reverse complement strand
TGGCCATAGGCAGGACATTGTGTTTGCCCGGCGTCTGGTCACGCGCGCGTCACAGCCGGGCTCGGACCATGATGAGGTCAGCCCGGAACAGTTTGCGCGCCTGATCGACGGCGACGGGCTGGCCTGGCGCTGGCAGGCGCACGGGTTTCACTATGGCATTGAGGCGCGTTATGCCGGGCTGGTGGCGGCCGGTCGGGTGGTGGTGGTGAATGGCTCGCGCGAACATGTCACCACACTGCCGGCCGCAGAGCAACTGCGCGTGGTGCAAATTGAGGTTGACCCCATGCAACTCGCCGTGCGACTGGCCCGGCGCAGCCGCGACACACCCCAGCAAGTGGCCAAGCGGCTGGCCCGCAACGCGCTGTTTCCCAATCTGCATGCCGACTGCACCATCGTCAACCAAGGTGAGTTGGCCCAAGCGGGCCGCCAGTTGGTGGACTACCTGGTGGGGTCCGCGCCGCCGAGCCATCCGCCGCCAGCGTCTCGCCCTTGCGCTGTGTGATCAGGCCATAGGCGTGCGGCTGCCGGTGCAGGTCGAAGTTGAAGGTGGTGCGTTTGTAGATGGCGCAAAAATCCAGGTCGCAGCGGGCAATGGCTATCTCGTCGTCCTTGGTCAGGCAGCGCGCCACCACCTCGCCGGACGGGGCCACGATGCAACTGCCGCCAATGCTGTCCACGCCTTCTTCCAAACCGGCCTTGGCGACGCCCACCACCCAGGTGCCGTTGTGGTAGGCCCCCGCCTGCAAGGACAACTGGTTGTGGAACAGCGACAGGTCGTCATGCGCCGGTGCGGGCGCGTTGTGCACCGGGGTGTTGTAGCCAATCAGCACCATCTCCACACCCTGCAGGCCCATCACGCGGTAGGTCTCGGGCCAGCGTCGGTCGTTGCACAGGGCCATGCCCATGATGCCACCAAAGGCCTGCGTCACGCCCCAACCAGGGCCGGGCGTGAAGTAGCGTTTTTCCAGATGCTGAAAGCGCCGCCACGGCTCGTGCTCGGTGTGACCGGGCAGGTGCACCTTGCGGTACTTGGCGACGATCCGGCCCAGGCGGTCCACCAGGATGGAGGTGTTGTAGCGCACTTCGGCACCAGCTTCTTGCGCCAGCTCGGCGTAGCCCAGGTAAAAGCCCACGCCTAGCTCGCGCCCGAGGTCGAACAGTGGCTGCGTGGCCGCGTTGGGCATGCTGCGCTCGAAGAAGCTGTTGACTTCAGCCTCGTCTTCGATGTACCAGCGCGGGAAGAAGGTGGTCAGCGCCAGCTCGGGGAAGACGATGAGCTGCGCGCCCACGGCGTGGGCCTGGCGCACGAGATCGCACAGGCGCGCCACCACCTGGGCGCGGGAGTCGGCGCGTTGGATGGGGCCAAGTTGGCCGAGGGCGACGTTGAGGTAGCGTGGCATAGAAGTGAAAGGGTAGAAGTTAGGAAGGTCGATTGGCCAGTGCCAACACTACTTGCAGCAGCACTTGCGCGCCGCGTTGCAGGTCAGCGGGTTCGGTGTGTTCGCGCACGTTGTGGCTCAGGCCGCCCACGCTGGGCACAAAGATCATGGCGCTGGGGCAGACGCGGGCCAACATTTGTGCGTCATGCCCGGCGCCGCTGGGCATGCGCTGGTGGCTGCAGCCCAGGGCTTGCGCCTGCTGTTCCACCAGATTCACCACCATGGGGTCAAAGGCCACCGGCTCGAAGCGGGCCAGCGTACGGGCGGTGATGCACACACCCTCAGCCTGCGCGGCCTGCTGGGCGTAGGTGTGTAAATCACTTTCGGCCTGGGCCAGTGCGGCACTGTCGGTGTTGCGCAGGTCCACGGTGAGCACCGCTTTTTGCGCGATGACGTTGACCAGGTTCGGACTGAGTCGCATCGCACCCACGGTGGCCAGTTGGCGGCCACCCAAACGTGCACTCAGCTCACGCACAAACACCGCCACTTGCGCAGCCACCAACGCGGCGTCGTGGCGCAGGGTCATGGGTGTGGTGCCGGCATGGTTGGACTGGCCTCCCACAGTGAATTCGGTCCACGAGATGCCTTGCACACTTTCGACCACACCAATTTGCAGGCCCGTCTGCGCCAGCACCGGGCCTTGCTCGATGTGCAATTCCACATAACTGTCCACCACCGGCGCGCCCACGGGGGCCGTGCCCTGGTAAGCAATGCGCTGCAGCTCGGCCTGCACCGACACACCCTCTGCGTCGCAGGTGGCAAGTGCGTCTGACAGGGGTAGGCCGCCAACGTAGACCAGGCTGCCCATCATGTCGGGCTGAAAACGTGCGCCTTCTTCGTTGGTGAACACGACCACCGCCAGCGGGCGACGGGTTTGCATGGCAGCCTCGCGCAGCGTGGCGACCACCTCCAGGCCGGACAACACGCCGTAGTTGCCGTCGTACAGGCCGCCGGTGCGCACGGTGTCAATGTGTGAACCCATCATCACCGGGGGCAGATCTTCGGTGCCGGGGTAGGTACCGACAATGTTGCCAATGGCATCAATGTCGACGCACATGCCGAGTTGACGCATGTGCGCCACCGTCCAGTCACGGCCCAGGGCGTCGGCATCCGTCAGGGCCAGTCGGTTGACCCCGCCACCGGGCAGCGCGCCGATCCGACCCAGCGCCTGCAGGCTGTCCAGCAGGCGCTGGCCGTTGATTTGTGGCGCGGTCATGCCGGGTCACCGTCTTTGAGCACCTGTGCGGCGCTGCGGCCAACCAGTTGCTCGTACAAAACGGGGTCGGTGTCGCCCTCGCTGCCAAACAGCAGCACGTGGCTGTCCGACCCCAAACCGAGCGATGCACGGGCGCTCGGGTCTTGTGTGATGAGCAGGGCCGCAGCCAAACCGGCCACGGCGGACTCTCCCGCCACGATGACCGGGTCACCCTCCTGCGGGCTGGCCAGCAGGCGCATGGCGTCCACCGCTGCGGCATCAGGGATGGTGCAAAAGGCGTTGGCCCCGGTGGCCAGAAAGTCCCAGGCCAGCAGCGACACCTCGCCACAGGCCAGACCGGCCATCAACGTGTCGAGTTCACCCTTGACCGCCACCACCTCACCGGCGCGCGCACTTTGCAGCAGGCAGTCGGCGCGCTTGGGCTCCACCACCACAAACACCGGGCGCTGAACAGCATCACGCTCCCAAAAATAGGCACACACCGCCGCCGCAAAACCGCCCACCCCGGCTTGCACAAACACATGCGTGGGCCATTGGCGCAGGGCGCTGACGGCCTCATGCACCATGAGCTGGTAACCCTGCATCACGTCACGCGGAATGTCCATGTAACCCGGGTAAGAGGTGTCGGAAATCACAAACCAGCCATTGGTCTTGGCGTCGCGGTCGGCCTGCTGCACCGAGTCGTCGTAATTGCCAGCGGTGCGCACCACCTGCGCGCCGTAGCGGGCAATCGCTTCCCTGCGCCCTCCGCTGACGGTGGCGTGGATGTAGATGACACAGCGGCAGCCCAGCATCTGCGCGCCCCATGCCACCGAGCGGCCATGGTTGCCGTCGGTGGCGCAGGTCACGGTGATGTCGGCGCAGGCCTCACGCAGCGCCGGGTCGCTCTGCAGTTCGGCATGGCTCACGCTGCGGCCCAGGCGCTGGCCCAGCTCGCGGCACAGCAGGCGCGCCACGGCGTAGGCGCCGCCCAGCGCCTTGAAGCTGCCTAGGCCAAAGCGGGCCGCTTCGTCCTTGTAGTGGAGGCTGGCCACACCAGCCGCGTGTGCCAGCCCGGGCAGCGCACACAGGCGGGTCACGGTGTAACCCGGCCATGAGGTGATGACGGTTTGCGCTTGCGCCAGGGCGCTCGCACTGAGCAAAGTGCTGCGGTGCGCGCCGTAGGGCTCGACAGTTTGAAAGCGCGGGTTGATCAGCAGTGTGAACGGGTGTTGAGGGAGCTGTGTCATGGGGGTGCGTGGTTTTGTGGCGTGGGTTTAAAGAGAGGGTTCCAGGTCGTCCAGTTGGGCATGGACCTGTTCGATGGCGGCCATGCGGACGCGGGCTTTTTTGGGCAGATGGGCCAGCGTCGTGGTGGCCAGGTAATTGATGAGGCTGATGGCGCCCACATAAGAGTCAAAAATCGCCTCAGCCTGGGGCGGGCAGATGAACAACGCCTGGGCACGTGCCGCCAGGGCCGAGACGCGCGCGTCGCTCACCAGCACCAGCGCGGCACCGGCATCACAGGCAATTCCCACCACCTGGCTCAGGCGGCGCGTGCGACGCCGAAAGTCCATGGCCAGCAACACGTCGCCCGCCTGGACTTCGGCCAGTAGTTCGGCATCCTCGCCCGAGCCCTCGTTGAGCAGATGCACTTCGGCGCGCAGCTGTGACAGCAGGGCCTGGGCATAGAACGCGGCCATGTAGCCGTTGCGGTAGCCCACCACCCAGACGCGCCGCGCGCTGGCCAACAGTTGGGCGGCTTGCTGAACGCTTGGGTCGGTCAAGCTGTCGGCCAGGCCCTGCAACTGCTGGGCGTCTTGCGCAATGTGTTGTTGTAAGGGACTGGCGCGCAGGCCTTGCTGCGCCACGCGGGAAAGTGGCGAAGGCTGGGGTGTGCCATTGCGCTGGTGCTGCCGGAAGGCCTGAAAGTCGGCAAAGCCCAGGCGCTTGAAGAAGCGCGCCGTGCTGGCCTTGGAGACGCCGGCCAGCGCCGCCAGTTCGGTGGCGCTGTAAGCCAATAGGTCTTTTTCATGAACCAGCAGCACATCGGCCAGCTTGCAATCCACCAGGGACAGGGCTGCGTATTGGCTCTGGATGCGCTCGCGCAAGGTGATGAACTGGGTCATGGCAGTGTGGCTGGCAGGTTTTGGTGCCGGCATCCCCAAAACAGGGCGCATGCACCATTGAGAAACATATTTTTCATTGTATTGAAGTTGAGAAACGAATATTTCATATTGTCCAGCATCTGTTTGCAAGGGCAATGCCAGGCTTATGGCGTGGCACACATCTTGCAAAAAGGGCTTGCGTCCACTTTTTTAAACAGGAAACATCCATGAAACTCAAAGCTTTCTCCATCTTGGCTGGTTTGTGCGTCAGTGCCGTTTTGACTCTGGCCACACCGGCTCATGCTGCGGATGAATCACTCTCTTCCGTACTGGCAAAAAAATCGATTGCCCTGGGTGTCGCCTCTGACTTTCCGCCCTATGGCTACATGGGCCCGGATTTCAAACTCACGGGCGTGGACGTTGCCACCGCACAATTGATAGCCGACAAGCTGGGCGTCAAGGCCGAGTTTGTGCCGGTAAGCACGCCCAACCGCATTCCTTACCTGCAGACCAAAAAGATCGACCTGATCGTCTCGGCCCTGGGCAAGAACCCCGAGCGCGAAAAAGTGATCGACTTCACCGTGGCCTATGCACCCTTCTTTCAGGCCGTGTTCGGCCCCAAGGCGCTGAACATCAAGAGCTTTGACGATCTGGCCGGCAAGACCATTGCTGTGACGCGCGGCACCATTCAGGATGATGTGCTGCAAAAGGTGGCCCCACCCACGCTGAAGATCCAGCGTTTTGAAGATGATTCCACTACCGTGGCCGCCTTCATCTCGCAACAAACCCAGCTGCTGGCGACCGGCGCCGCCGTGGCGGCTGCTGCCGTGCAGAAGAACCCGCAAGTGCAGGCCGAATACAAGTTGCTGCTGAAAGACTCGCCTAACTTCATCGGCGTGCGCAAGGGCGAGACGGCCTTGCTGACCAAGGTGAACGAGATCCTGCGCACCGCCAAGGCCGACGGCACGCTGGAGCAGTATTCGCAAAAATGGCTCGGCCGCGGCACTGGCGTGTTGCCTGACTAAGGCTGTTGAGCGCTTCCAAACCCTCACCAAACATCCGTTCGCCCTGAGCCTGTCGAAGGGCCCTTCGTCAAGCTCAGGACAGGCTTTTACAAGCTCAGGGCGAACGGAGCGGGGGCATCACTTCGGCAGCATTCCTGACTCACCATGATTGAATTCAACTTTTTCGTCGTTCTGACCCAATGGCCCATGCTCTTGCGTGGGCTGGGCCTGACGGTGGTGCTGACGGCCATCTCGGCGGTGCTGGGTGCCTTGTTGGGCACGGCCTGTGCCTGGGCACGGTTGCACGGCGGCCCCATCCTGAAACGGACGGTGGGCGGCTATGTGGAGTTGGTGCGCAACACGCCCTTCATCATCCAGCTGTTTTTCATCTTCTTCGGTCTGCCGTCGCTGGGCCTGCGCCTGTCGGTAGAAGTGGCCTGTGTGCTGGCCATGGTGCTGAATTTGGGCGCGTATGCCTGTGAGATCGTGCGCGCCGGCCTGCAGACCACGCCCAAGGGTCAGCTGGAAGCGGCCATGAGCCTGGCGCTGACACCTTGGCAAACGTTCTCGCGCGTGGTGCTGCCTCCGGCACTGGCGCGCATCTGGCCGGCGCTGGTGAGCCAGATCATCATCGTGATGCTGGGCTCGGCGGTGTGCGGGCAGATCTCGGCCGAAGAGTTGTCGCAGGCGGCCAACCTGATCTCAAGCCGCACCTTCCGCAGTTTTGAGTCCTACATCATCGTGACCGTCATCTACCTGCTCCTGGCGATTGCGGTGCGGCAATTGCTTTACTGGGTCGGACCGCGCTTCATTTTTGTCAGCCGCTAGCGAGGACAGCGCCATGGTTCAATTTTCACTCTGGGACATCTTCACCTTTTTGCTCGGCGCCCTGCGCTGGACGGTGGCGCTGTCGCTGATCGCTTTCATCGGCGGCGGCCTGGTGGGCATGGGCCTGCTTTTGCTGCGTTTTAGCAAGCTGCGCGCCGCGGCCACGGCGGTGGCCTGGTATGTGCAGATATTTCAGGGTACACCGCTGCTGATGCAACTCTTTCTGGTGTACTTTGGCCTGGCGCTGCTGGGCATGGACACCTCGCCGCTGGTGTCGGCCGCCATCTGCCTCACGCTGTATGCCAGCGCCTACCTGACCGAAATCTGGCGCGGCTGTGTCAACGCCATCCCGAAGGGCCAGTGGGAAGCTTCCACCAGCCTGGCGCTGAACTTCACACAGCAAATGCGTCATGTGATTCTTCCGCAAGCCCTGCGCGTGGCCATTGCTCCCACGGTGGGCTTTCTGGTGCAGATCATCAAGGGCACGGCGCTGGCGTCGGTGATTGGCTTTGTCGAACTGACCAAGGCCGGGCAGATGATTTCCAACGCCACCTACCAACCGTTTCTGGCCTACACCTTTGTCGGCCTTTTGTACTTTGCCCTGTGCTACCCACTGTCGTGGTGGAGCCAGCGGCTGGAAAACCGCCGTCTGGCCTGATTTATGACACCATCATCTACCCCCCGGTTTGCACTGGTTGACATCCGTGGCCTGCACAAGAGTTTTGGCGTCACCGAAGTGCTCAAGGGCATTGACCTGCAGGTCGGACGCAAGGAAGTCGTCTGCATCATTGGCAAAAGCGGCTCGGGCAAGAGCACGCTGCTGCGCTGCATCAACGGGCTGGAAACCTTTGAGCGCGGCAGTCTGGCCGTGGACGGCCAGACCTTGCAACACAGCGATGCCAATGCCATGCGCGAACTGCGCCAGCAAGTGGGCATGATTTTTCAGAGCTTTAACCTGTTTCCGCACCTTAGTGCCGGGCGCAACGTGATGCTGGCCCCAACTCTGGTCAAGGACCTGCCCAAGGAAGAAGCGCGAACGCGTGCCCAGGCCCTGCTGGAGCGCGTGGGACTGGGCAGCCTGTTTGACCGCATGCCCGATCAACTCTCGGGCGGGCAGCAGCAACGCGTGGCCATTGCCCGTGCGCTGGCCATGGCACCCACCGTCCTGCTGTGCGACGAGATCACCTCGGCACTGGACCCGGAACTTGTGGGCGAGGTGCTGCAGGTGGTGGAGATGTTGGCCGATGAAGGCATGACGCTGATCCTGGTCACCCATGAGATGGCCTTTGCCCGCAAGGTGAGCGACCGCGTGGTGTTCATGCACCAGGGACTGATCCACGAAGCGGGCACACCGGACAAAATTTTCAACCGCCCGCAAACACCCGAGCTCCGGCAGTTTCTATCGGCCTTGCGCGACTGATTTATAAAGATTAGACCTCTAGCCCTTGTCATCATTGCGTGGGTAGCTATTAAAAAAGAGAATCCCTTGGCAATCCGCCTGCCGGATCGCCGGGTTCACCTGCAGAGCGTTTAGATCAGCGATTTACGGATTCGCGCTGAAATCACATCGATCAGCGTCACCGTGACAATGATGATGATCATCACGGCACAGGTTTCGGCGTATTGAAAGCCGCGAATGATCTCCCACAAAATCACCCCAATGCCGCCCGCGCCCACCATGCCCACCACCGAGGCGGAACGCACGTTCGACTCAAACCGGTACAGCGAATAGGAAATCCACAACGGCAACACCTGCGGAATGACGCCGTAGACAATTTCCTCCAGCGCGTTGGCGCCGGTGGCGCGAATGCCTTCGACCGGCTGGGTGTCTATCGATTCCACCGCTTCCGAAAACAGCTTGGCCAGAATGCCGGTGGTGTGCACAAACAGCGCCAGCACGCCCGCAAAAGGCCCCAAACCCACGGCCACGATGAACAGCATGGCAAACACCATTTCGTTGATGGCGCGCGCCGCGTCCATCAGGCGGCGAATGGGCTGGTTAATCCACCACGGCGTGATGTTGACCGACGACAACAAGCCCAGCGGCACCGCAAAGACCACGGCCAACGCGGTGCCCCACAATGCAATTTCCAGGGTGATCACCATCTCGTTCAGGTACATGCGCCAGTCGGTGAACTTCGGCGGGAAAAAGTCGGCAGCGTACGTGGCCATGTTGCCGGCATCGCGCACCAGGTCGAACGGACGCATGTCGGCACCCTGCCAGGAACCCGCCAGCAGCGCCAGCAGGATGCCCCAGGCCAACAGGCCGAGTAAATTGGCGCGGGGAGTTTCCAGTGCAGGAACGGCACGCAACACGGGCATGCTGGTCGGCGCGCTCATGCGGGCACCTCAAGAACATCCAGGCAAAATTGAGGTGCCAGTCGCATCACTTCACCTTGCCCAGCGCTGCCAGCTGCTTGTCAATGTCAGCCAGTTTGGACTGCTTGTCGTTGGCTGTCAGCGTGGTGTCGGCTTCAAACTTGTTGCGCGCCTTGAACAGCTCGAGTTGGCGAATGGGCGTGAGCTGGTTGTTGGTGGAGGCCTTGAAGCCGGAGAGTTTTGACAGCTTGAACAGGGCATCTTTTTCCTGCTGGCCGCCTTGGCCATAGGTGTAGAAGAAGTCGCGCACCCGGGCCTTGGTGGCCTCGGGCAGGTCTTTGCGCATCACCAGCGGGTCCAGCGGGATCAGGGGCGAGGTCCAGATGACGCGGATGTCGTTGAACTTCTCGGGCAGCTTGCCTTTGAGCCTGTCCAGGTTCTCGCTGTTGTTGGTGGCCACATCCACCTGCCTGTTCGCCACGGCCAGGGCGTTGGTCTCGTGGTTGGCACTACGAGTGAGCTTGAAGAAGGTCTTTGGGTCAATCTTGTTTTGCGCAAAGACGTAATAGCTCGGCACCAGAAAGCCCGAGGTGGAGTTGGGGTCGCCGTTGCCAAACGACAGGTTCTTGCCCTGCTTGAGCATGTCGTCAAGGGACTTGAGCGGGCTGTCCTTGTGCACGATCAGGTGCGAGTAGTAACCCTGCGTGCCATCGGCATTGACCATTTGGGCAAACACCTCGCCACCGGCGCGGTCCACGGCTTCCATGGCCGACTTGTTGCCAAACCAGGCCACGTGCACCTTGTTGAAGCGCATGCCTTCGATGATGCCGGCGTAATCCGGGGCAAAAAAGGCGTTCACCTTCATGCCGGTTTTTTGACTCATGCCGTCCAGAATCGGTTGCCAGTCCGACCTCAGGTTTTGCGATGATTCGGTCGAAATGATGCCGAAATTGAGTTCCTTCAATTCCTGGGCGGCCACCGGGTTGATGGCGATGAGCGTGGCGCCAGCCAGGCCGACGAGCAGTTTCTTGATCATGATGATTTCCTTTGAGGTTTGAGAAGCGAAAAAAAATCGGATTCAGGCCGCGTAGGCCTGCGAGCCGTGCGCAGCCAGCGGCGTGGGCCAGACCAGATGCACGGGTGCCGGCTTGCTGTCCTGCAGGCTGGAGATGTGGTCGCCGAGCGCCAGGATGTCGTCCGCGTCGGCGCCATACAGTTCGCGCAGCAAGGTCGGTGTGAGCGCCGCCGAGGGCCCGTCGTACACCATCCGGCCCTGGTGCAGGGCCACGGTGCGCGGGCAGTATTTCAACGCCACGTTGACTTGGTGCAAGGACACCACCACGGTGCATTTGTCCTCGCGGTTCACCTGCGCCAGAATGTCCATCACCTTGCGTGAAGACTCCGGGTCCAGCGAGGCAATCGGCTCATCCGCCAGGATCACCTGGGCACCCTGCACCATGGCGCGGGCTATTGCCGCCCGCTGCTGCTGGCCGCCCGACAGGGTTGACGCGCGCTGGTCGCAACACTCGGCAATGCCGACACGTTTGAGCGCCTCCACACCACGGCTGCGTTCGGCCGACGTGAACCAGCGCAGCAGACTGCGCCACAACGGAACCCGGTGCAGCGTGCCTGCCAGCACGTTGACGATCACCGGCAAGCGGTCTACCAGATTGAACTGCTGAAAGACAAAGCCGATGCTGGCACGTGTCTGGCGGATGTCAGAGGCGATTTTTCCGTTCTGCTGCACGGTCTTGCCGTTGATCTGGATCAGACCCTGGCCCGCACCGTCAGCGGCCATCAGGCCGGCCATGTGGCGCAGCAGGGTGGACTTGCCCGAGCCGGAGGCGCCAATCAGCGCCACCATTTCACCCGCATGAATGCTCAGATGAATGTCTTGCAACGCCTTGCGTCCGCCGCGAAATGTCTTGTTCAGTGCTGTAATGTGGATGGCCGTGCCCATGGTGACTCCTGGTTGATGCGGCTAAGTTAACGGCGCAACATGTCAAATGGATGTCA
>JALNWC010000052.1 GCA_023231075.1 Rhodoferax sp. | reverse complement strand
GCGGGCGCATTGCGTCGTTGCTACTCGCTTGTGTGGCATAGCCACACGGCACTCGCAGCGCCTGGCACTGCATCCCGCCAGCGCTCGCCATAAACGGGACATTGGCAATTTCCGCATCCCTTAGTCAAACCGTTGTTAGCCAAACCCGCGCAGCGACTGGCTTTGGCGGCTTCCTCATACTGGAGTACCAGAAATCGTCAGCCCCCAAAACCAGCCACTGCGCTGGCGCCGGTGAAAAGCAAACATATTGGCATTTGAATTTGCCTTAAAAGACCTCCGCACGTCACCGCATCGCGCGGTAACCGGCAGGGGTGGTCACCGATTTCTGGTACCCCAGTTGAGAGGTGGCCGCCCCTGCCGGTTACCGCGCGCAGCACAGAACAACTTCCGCCGCGCACAGCACACCACAGCTCAGAACAACTTTACCCAGCGTTCACCCAAACTTCCACAGCCATGCCTAAAATAGGTAATTAGTTAATTACTTTAAATGACATGGAAGTTCAAGACAAAACACCCAAACAGCGTACCGAAGTGCGCCAAGCCGGATTGATGGAAGCCGCCCTGCTGCTGGCCGCACAGCGCAGCCCGGCCGACATCACCACGGCGGATCTGGCGCGCGCGGTCGGCATTTCGCAGGGCGCGGTGTTCAAGCACTTTGCCAGCAAGGAGGCGATCTGGCTGGCGGTGCTCGACTGGGTGGCCGGAACCCTGATGACTCGCCTGCAAAGCGCTGCTGCGAATGCCGACCGCGCCGCATTGCCCGCCCTGCGCGCGGTCTTTCTGGCCCATGTGGACTTTGTCACGCGCTACCCCGGCGTGCCGCGGCTGATCTTTCAGGAACTGCAGCGCCCGGGAGACACCGCACTGAAAAGCCGGGTGCGCGAGCTGATGCAACGCTACCGCCAGCTGCTGCTCGCTGTGTTGCAACACGCCAAAACACAACAGGCGCTGCGCCCTGATGTCGATCTGCAGGCCGCGGCCGTGCTGTTCATCGGCTCGGTTCAGGGTCTGGTCATGCAAGCCCTGCTGGCCGATGATGTTCATGCAATGGCCGCCCAAGCCCCAGGCGTTTTTGCCATTCTTCAACAGGGGCTGCAATGCCAGCCGATTGAATTTCAAGGAAACTCATGAACGCAACCGCTTTGCTCACACGCCGCCTGGTCCTGGCTGCCGTCGCCCTGGCCCTCATCGGGGGCATGGCTTATGTGTCGCTGCGCACCGGGCCACTGGCCCCGATCAAGGTGACCGTGACCAGCCCGGTGGAGGGCAGCTTGAGCCCCACCATATTTGGCATTGGCACGGTGGAGGCACGGCGCAGCTGGATGGTCGGCCCAACGGTGGCCGGGCGCGTGCTGCGCGTCATGGCCGATGTGGGCGACCGCGTCAAGGCCGGCCAACTGCTGGCCGAGATGGACCCGGTGGACATTGCTGAGCGCCTGGCAGCGCTGGACGCTTCACTGGCCCGCGCGGGCAGCGCCCAAGCAGGCGCGCAGGCCCAGGTGCTGGATGCCAAAGCGCGCAGCGCGCTGGCCGCTGCCACCACGCAGCGCAATCAGGACCTGGCACGGCAAAACTTCATCAGCCCCGGCGCGCTCGACGCGGTTCTGCAGGCGCAGGCTTCGGCCAACGCCGCGGCGCAGGCGGCGCAGGCCAACCTGGCAGGCGCTGGCCAGGACCTGGCACGCCTCAAAGCCGAACGCGCAGCCCTGGCGCAACAGCGCGACAACCTGCGCCTGTTTGCCCCGGCCGACGCGGTGGTGACCACGCGCGACGCCGAAGTCGGCAGCACCGTGGTGGCGGGCCAGCCGGTGCTGCGCCTGATGGACCCGGCCAGCCTGTGGGTCAAGCTGCGGGTGGATCAGGGCCGCTCGGCCGGGCTGGCCAATGGCGTCAAGGCCAGCATTGTGGTGCGTTCCGGCCCGCAAACGCCCTTGAGCGGTCAGGTGGCACGGGTCGAGCCGCTGGCTGACAGCGTGACCGAAGAGCGTCTGGCTATGGTGACATTCGATACGCCACCGGCCCATGTGTCGGCCGGTGAAATGGCCGAAGTCACTTTGCAACTGCCCGCCACCGCCCCCGCGCTGCTGCTGCCCAATGCGGCCATCCAGCATCAACAAGGCCAAAGCGGGGTCTGGCGTTTGAAAGACGGCCAGCCTGAATTTGCGCCAGTGCAACTCGGAACCCAAAGCCTGGACGGCCAGGTGCAGGTGCTCAAGGGCCTGGACAAAACCGACCAGGTGGTGATTTACAGCCAGAAAGCCTTGAGCAGCGGCGCGCGCATCTCGGTGCTTGAGTCATTGGTCAAACCCGGGGCCACCCCATGATCAGCCTGGCCGGACGCGACATCCTGCACGGCTGGGGCAAGTTCGCCCTGACCGGGCTCGGGCTCGGGCTGCTGATTGGCGTCACGCTGACCATGGCCGGGGTCTACCGCGGCATGGTGGACGACGCCCAGGCGCTGCTGACCCATAGCCAGGCTGATTTGTGGGTGGTGCAAAAAGACACCCAGGGCCCCTATGCCGAGTCCTCCAGCATCAAGGACGATGTGGTGCGCAGCGTGCGCGTCATGCCGGGCGTGGCGCAGGCGGCCAACGTGACCTACCTCACCATGCAGGTGCAGCGCCCCAGCGGCATTGACGCCCGCACCATGGTGGTGGGTGTGGAACCCGGCAAGCCCGGTGCGCCGGGCTACCTGGTGGCGGGGCGCCAGCTCACGCGCGACCACTATGAAGCCGTGGCCGACATCAAGACCGGCCTCAAACTGGGCGACGTGGTGCGGGTGCGCCGCCACGGCTACACCGTGGTCGGTCTGACCCGGCGCATGGTGTCTTCGGGCGGCGACCCGATGCTGTTTGTGCCGCTGAAGGACGCGCAGGAAGCGCAGTTTTTGAAAGACAACGACACCATTGTCAACGACCGCACCCGCACCGCGGCCAACCCGGCCTTCAACCGCCCCGGCGTGCCGGGTCTGCTCGATGCCGTGCAAGCCCTGCAGACCAGCAGCCACAACGTCAACGCGGTGCTGGTGCAATTGCAGCCGGGCTGGCGGGCCGATGACGTGGCCGATGCCCTGAAGCACTGGAAGCATGTGCAGGTCTACACCCGCGCCGACATGGAAGACATTCTGGTGGCCAAGCTGATTGCCACCGCGGCACGGCAGATCGGCATGTTCCTGGCCATTCTGGCGGTGGTGAGCGCGGCCATTGTGGCCTTCATCATCTACACCATGACGCTCGGCAAAATCCGCGAAATTGCAGTGCTCAAGTTGATCGGCACACGCAACACGACCATTGCCGGCATGATCCTGCAGCAGGCCATGGGGCTCGGCCTGATCGGCTTCATGGTCGGCAAAATTGCCGCCACGGTCTGGGCGCCGATCTTTCCCAA
This sequence comes from Rhodoferax sp., assembly GCA_023231075.1. GTDB lineage: Bacteria > Pseudomonadota > Gammaproteobacteria > Burkholderiales > Burkholderiaceae_C > Rhodoferax. Next base: position 7,601 of record JALNWC010000052.1, on the reverse strand, counting down.
ATACGTGCTGTTGATGCCGCGCGATGCCGTCACCGGCCTGCTCGCCACGCTGCTCATTTGCGCCCTGGCCAGCCTGCTTTCGATTCAGGTGGCGCTCAAGGTCGATCCGGCCGAGGCGATTGGATGATCACCATGAACACAAAAAATACAGCCCAGGGCGGCATCCGCATCGAAGGCCTGCGCAAGGTCTATGGCCAGGGCGACAGCGCCGTCGAAGCGCTGAAAAACGTCAACATGGTGGTGGCACCGGGCGAGGTGGTAGGCTTGGTCGGGCCGTCTGGCTCGGGCAAGAGCACGCTGCTCAAATGCCTGGGCGCGATCATCGAACCCACCGCGGGGCGCATGACGCTGGGCAGCGACGTGATTTATGACAGGGGCTGGAAAGTGCCCGACCTTCGCGCACTGCGGCGTGACCGCATTGGCTTCATTTTTCAGGCGCCCTACCTGATACCCTTTCTGGATGTCACCGACAACGTGGCGCTGCTGCCGATGCTGGCGGGCCAAGCCAACCCGCAGGCCAGGGCCCGCGCGCTGGAACTGCTGACCGCGCTCGATGTGCAGCACCGCGCCCGGGCCGAGCCCTCACAGCTCTCGGGCGGCGAGCAGCAGCGGGTGTCGATTGCCCGGGCCCTGGCCAACCACCCACCCGTGATATTGGCGGACGAACCGACCGCGCCGCTGGACAGCGAGCGCGCCCTGGGCGTCATGCGCATCCTGAACCAGATGGCGGTGCAGGCCCACACCGCGATCATCGTGGTGACGCACGACGAAAAAATCATCCCCACCTTCAAGCGCATCTACCACATCAGGGACGGGCAAACGGTAGAAGAAGCGGGGCAAGGACGTTCACTGGATTAGGGCGCACTGGATTGCGGGTCAAGCGCGCAATGACAAGCCTGGATTTGTCATGCCGGACCTGATCCGGCATCCAGGACTTCGGACCGCACACGCTTGCCCGGCGGGTTATTCGAACGGAGGTGCTTCCGGCTTGGCGACCGGTTTGCCTGCCGCCGTCCAGGCATCAAAGCCACCGGCAATGGAACGCACGTTCAGGTAACCCATGTCATGCAGGGCCACAGCCGCCAGTGCGGCACGGCCACTGGTTTTGCAATACAGCAGGATGTTGAGGTCGCGCGCCTGCAATGCCGGGTTGGCGCTGAATTTAAATTCGAGCATGCCGCGCGAAATGTGCACGGCACCGGCCACGTGACCCGCGGCAAATTCATCGGCCTCGCGCACATCCACCAGCACATCGGCTTCACGGATGGCTTGTTCGGCCTCGGCCACCTGGATTTCCTGTACGTGGGTTTTGGCGGCTGCAACGAGGTCGTGGGCTGTTTTCATAAGGCATTTTCCATTCCGGAGTTGATAAACGGCGAATAATATCCGTACAAGCTTAAGTATCAGGGTATTCGGGGTTTTTAGCCTGCCAGGCTTGCATCAGCGGATTCCCTTTAGCCCCTGCCCCAACATCTCCTTGGTCACCAAGGTAATGCCCGAGTCGGTGACACGGAAGCGTTTTTTGTCCTGCTCCGGGTCCAGGCCAATCACGGTGCCATCGGGCAGCACGCATTTTTTGTCAATGATGCATTTCTTCAAAACACAGTGACGGCCCACATGAACATTGGACAGCACGATCGAGTCTTCAATGGTCGCGTAACTGTGCACGTGTACCCCCGAGAACAGTACGGACCCGCGCACCGTGGCCCCGCTGATGATGCTGCCCCCTGAGACCATCGAATCCACTGCCATGCCGCGGCGGGTGTCGTCGTCAAAAACAAACTTGGCCGGTGGCGTTTGCGGCTGCCAGGTCCAGATCGGCCAGTTGTCGGAATACAGATTGAAGTCGGGCGTGACCTGAATCAGGTCCATATTGGCGGCCCAGTAGGCGTCCAGCGTGCCCACGTCGCGCCAATACGCCGGCTCGCCTGGTTCGGTGACACAGCTATCGGCAAAATTTTGGGCGTAGGTGCGATAGTGTTTGACACAGTACGGAATGACGTCCTTGCCAAAATCATGGTTCGACTTGGGGTCGCCTGCGTCGCGCAGCAGTTGCTCAAACAGAAAATTGGTATTGAAAACATAAATACCCATGCTGGCCAGTGCGCGCGCCGGGTCGCCGGGCATGTGCTGGGGTTGCGCGGTTTTTTCTGCAAACTCAAGCACCCGGCCTTCTTCATCCACCGACATCACGCCAAACGCACTGGCCTCGGCCAGTGGCACCTCAGCGCAGGCCACCGTCAGGTCGGCCTGGCGCGCCACGTGAGCGGCCAGCACCCGTCCGTAGTCCATGCGGTAGATGTGATCCCCCGAAAGAATCAACACGTACTCAGGCCTGGCATGGCGGATTTCACGCAAATTTTGAAACACGGCATCGGCCGTGCCCTGGTACCAGTGCACTTCGTCTGACTGCTGTTGCGCCGGCATGATCTCGATGAATTCGTTGAGACGTCCATCCAGAAAACTCCAGCCCAGCTGCAAATGCCGGATCAGGCTTTGTGCCTTGTACTGCGTCGCCACGCCCACCCGGCGCACGCCGGAGTTGACGCAGTTGGACAGCGTGAAGTCGATGATGCGGAACTTGCCGCCAAAAGGCACCGCCGGCTTGGCGCGAAAGTCGGTCAGCTCATGCAAACGGCTGCCGCGCCCACCCGCCAGAATCAGCGCGAAGGTGTTGCGCGTCAGTTGGCTGACAAAACGCGGGGGGGGCACTATGCGCTCACCCACTCCCCGCTCACCCACTCCCATTTCTTGCTCGCTTGCCATGAATACACCCCCGTTCAGTAATAAAAAATTCGAATTCAGCAATGTCAGGGCGCCGCCACCCCAAAATTCTCCGGCATCTGGATCGCCACGACCTCACCGCGCGCCGTGGCCACACCCGCGGCATACACGGTGGACTCGATCACCACTTTGCGGCCCTTGATCTCTTTGACTCGGCCGCGAATCTCCAGCGTTTCGTTGATCGGCGTGGGTTTCAGGTAATCCACATGCAGCGAGCCGGTGACAAAACGAAACGCTGGCAGCGTGTCCATGGCCCGGCCCTCCTGCCGGTACATGGCCGCAGCGGCGGTGCCGGTGCTGTGGCAGTCGATCAGCGAGGCCAGCAGACCGCCATAAGTAAAACCTGGCACCGCCGTGTGAAACGGTTCAGGAGTGAAACGGGTGACCGTCTCGTCACCGTCCCAAAAGGTCTTGATGCGGTGGCCGTGCTCATTTTTGGCGCCGCAGCCATAACAATGCGACAGGTTCTCGGGGTAATAGTCCTGGAAGGCTTTCATGCTTGTCTCCTGGTTAATCTGCCAATGCTTTATTAAACCTGAAACATTACGCCCCATGCCCGAAGTGAAGATACTGACATTTATCAAGTGTCATGTCCTTGGCGTCCAACTTGCAGCTTGGCATGAATGTGCCGCGTGGTGCGCCACACCGCTCACACCGCTCACAGCACCACCGGCACCAGGGCGCCGACGGCCATTTCGGGGTCGATCGCTGACTTGTCCTCCTGCTGGGCGGTGATGTAGGAGGCCCGCCCTCGGGCCGATGGCTGTGGGGGCCAATCGCGGCGAGGGCGCCGCTCCCACAAAATGCCGCTCCCACAGGGCGCTGCTCCCACAGGGCGCCGCTCCCACAACGACATCATCAAACTCGTGCGCTGCGGGCCGTCTGGCGGCAAGCAGTGGCGCGCGGGGGCCGCAGGGTGAGCGGGGTGGCGATTTGCATGCGCACTATTTTGCCGAGTTTCTGTGGCTCACCGCATCACAGGCTGCTGACAAAGGCCGCCAATTCCGGGCGCAGTCGCGCGGGCTTGCTCTTGGCCACGGTGCCCATGTTGATGCAGCAAACGGCCTGTTCATGCGCATGCATGCCAAACAGCGCCCGCAGCCGCGGCGATGCCAGCGCCTGGCCACTGGTGAGCCCCGAGCCAAACCCCATGGCATGCGCGGCCAACAACACGTTTTGAATGGCGCAACCCAGCGACACCAGGCGCTCGGCATCGCCGATGGCCAACTCACCCGACTCCTGCCGCCGGGCGTCCCGCTCGGGCGTGCTGCCGACCAGCCTGGCAATGGCCAGCATCAGGAAAGGGGCACGGTAGGCCTTGTCACGCGCGTTGTCAATTTGTTCGGCTGTGGCAGTGGGGTCACGGTCCTGCAGCGCCAGGCCGAACACCTCGGCCAGCAGCGCACGCTTGCTTGAGGGCACCAGCACAAAACGCCAGGGCAGCAACTGACCGTGGTCGGGGGCCGCCGCCGCCGTGCCAAGAATCTCCTGAACTTGTGGCCCGGACGGACCGGGTTCGACCAGCCGGCGCGGTGCCACGTGCTGGCGCGAGTGAATCAGCGCGTTGGCAAATTCCGAAAATTCAAAGCCGGCGGGTAAATCCATGAGGTAGTTCCTGGGTGCTCAGCCGCAAGTGTGCCCGATTCCGGGCAAGGGTCAGGCGCTGAGCCACTGCTGCACTTCGGCCAGCGTCGGGATGCGCCCGCTGCAGACCAGCTTGTCATTGACCACCAGACCCGGTGTCGACAGCAGGTCGTATTGCATGATCTGCTTCATGTCGGAGACCTTGACGAATTCGGCCTGCACATTGGCAGCGGCTGCGGCCTCCCGGGCAACGGCCTCCAGCTTTCGGCAGTTGGCACAGCCGGGACCGAGAATTTTGATGTTCACCATGCGTTTCTCCTTGAAGTGAAAATGAGTCAAACCGACGCGCGCGCCGTTTGGCGGCGCCCCAGCCACGCCATCGTGGCCGCCAGCACAGCCAGGAATCCGCCCAGCGCCATAAGCAACGGCAGCCAGCCCAGCCCGTCCACCCAAGCGCCATAAAGCAGACCCGCACAGACGCTGAACACCGCCACCCAACCCACATAGGCCAGGGTCTTGGTCCAGGCGATCACGGCGGCCACCATCAGCATGCTTTGCAGGCTGAGCTCGGGGTCGGCCATCAGGTAGGCCAGCAGCGGGCCCGGGTGCATGCCGAGGTCGAGAAACATGCGCGCCACCGGCACCTCGACCAGCGTCGGGAAGTACATGAAGACGCCAAAACCCACGGCCACGGCGTTGGCCGGCAGCGTGTTGCTGCCCGCCAGGCTCTCGATCCATTCCGGGCGGATCACCTGGCGCACCATGCCCACGATGAAAACGCCCACCACCAGCAAAACAAAAATCTGCTTCACAAAACGCCAGGCTTCCCAGAGCCAGGCGCGCCAGTCGTCACCGGCCAATTCGCGTGCGAAATGCCACACCGCCCACAAGGCCAGCGCGACACCGAAGGCACGACCCGTGAACCCAATCTCAAGTGTTCCCGGGCCTGGCGTCAGGCGCATGGCGGCCACAAGCAGGGTGGTGGCGGCAAGCCCCAGCGCCAGCCAGGTCCAGCGGTTGGCGCCTTCGACGATGTTTTCCAGGCCCTTCCAGGCGGTGGCCGCAATCAGCAGCAACAGGCCAATCAACACCGAACCCTGAAAGCTCACGCCCTCCTCGCCTTTGGCCGCGTCGAAAGGCACCCAGGCGAACAGCGTGTCTTGCCAGGCTTGCGCCCACGGTAAGGGCCACTCCAGGCTAAAGACCGTGGCCGTCAGCGGCCACAGCTTCAGGGTACCGGCAAGCAGCAGCCCCACCAGAGACAGGAGCACCCCGAGCGCAGCGGGCGCGATGCTGGCCTGCCCGGCGAACAGGGTGTCGGTTGCTGCGTCATGGCTGGCATCGTCGCGCCAGAACATCATGGCCATCAGCATGCCGATGCCGATACCAAACAACAGGCACAGCAGCAGCCGGGCCATGGCAAATTGCGGCCCCAGGATGCTACCGGTGTAGGCCAGCGCCATGATGTTGCCCGCCGGCGCAAAAAACAAAAAGGTGGTGGCCGGACCGATGCCCGCGCCTTTGCGGTAAATCCCGGCAAAAAGCGGCACGATGGTGCACGAGCAGACCGCGATCAAGGAGCCCGCTGCCGCAGCCGCCGGGTAAGAGACATAAGCGGGGGTATTGCGCCCGAGCCAGCGCGTGATGCTGGCCTTGGGTATCAGCGCGGCCATGGCGCCGGCAATGAAAAAAGCGGGCAGCAGGCACAGCAGCACATGCGCCGCCAGATAGGAAGCCAGACTGCCGACGCCGCCGTGGAGCAATTTCAGGGTGAATTCCATGTAGGACTCTCTTTCCGGGTGGGCCTGAAAAGTTTAGGCATCAGCAAAATCCCCGGCATTGATCAAATCGTGATCGACGTCATTTTTATCATGGAATACCTGATTTTCCGGATGCAACCGGTCCTTGCGCCAAGCTGCGCGGTTTTGCCACCGGCCAGGCGATGGCGTCGAGCGCATTGAGAATTCACAAGGCCCAAAACCGCCCCCTCGCTCAAAATGCAACCCATGGCAAAATGCATCGCCTGGTGAAGCTGCTGAATCTGTTTGCGGCTGCATCCACGAAACAACAAGCTCATCCCGACTTTTTCAAGGAGTGACCACATGAAGGCAAGACAGCTGCTGATGCACGATTGGGGCAAGCGTTTCATGGTGAGCCTGCGCCAGGCTGGCGGCCATGGCATGGCCCGGGCGCTGGACGGGAAGTGAGCCAAGCCATGGACCAGGCCATCCACCATTTCCATGCGCTTTTTGCCCAATTGGGTTTGCCCGACGATAGCGCCAGCATCAAGCGCTTCATTGCCGACCACACCCCCCTGTCGGGGGCTACCCGACTGCACGCCGCGCCCTTCTGGAGCCCCGCACAGGCAGCGTTTTTGCGCGAGGCCTGCCTGCAGGATGCCGACTGGGCCGAGCTGGCAGATCAGTTGAGCCTGGCGCTGCGCGGGTCGGGACCGCCGTAACACCGTCTTCGTCGACGTCCAATGCCGTAAAAACCCGACTGTCGGCGAACGCGCGGTGGCGGCTCGGTTTGGGGTCCGACACGGCACTGGCAGGTCGCCCTGTCCCCATCCACAGAACGCGCAACCGGAGACTTCATGACAACACGCTTGACCACCGCCCTTGCCACCACGGCAACCACCTTGCTGGCTTCCTGCCTGGTCGCCCTGCCCGCCGGGGCGGTGAATGTTGTGTGGGCGTGACTCCGGGCTGATGCGGGAACGAACCATGGCGAACATTCAGGCTGAATACCACCGGACCCAGCACATTGGCTGGCTGCGCGCCGCCGTGCTGGGCGCCAACGACGGCATCGTCTCTACCGCCAGCCTGATCCTGGGCGTGGCTGCCGCCAACGCCACGCAAAGCGCGGTCCTGGTGGCGGGCGCGGCCGGTCTGGTGGCCGGGGCCATGTCGATGGCGGCGGGCGAATATGTGTCGGTGAGTTCGCAGTCGGACACCGAACAGGCCGACATCGCACGCGAGCGGCGCGAGCTGGCCACCGACGGTGCGCATGAACTGGCTGAGCTGGCTGCAATTTATGTGCAGCGCGGCTTGGACACCGAACTGGCGCAGCAGGTGGCCCTGCAGTTGACAGCCAAGGACGCTCTGGGAGCCCACACCCGCGATGAACTGGGCCTCTCCGAGACCGTGAGCGCCAATCCCTTGCAGGCGGCGCTGGTGTCGGCATTGTCGTTTGTCGTCGGTGCGAGCTTGCCCTTGTTGATCGCCTGGCTC
>JALNWC010000051.1 GCA_023231075.1 Rhodoferax sp. | reverse complement strand
TGGCGGGCAATGGTCGGCTGAACCATCAACGCAGTGCCAGCCGGGTCGAGGACATGGTGGCAGATTGCCGCCTGCAGCTGGCCTTGCGCCACATCGCCCCGCCGTACCATCTGCTGGCCATGTCCCTGGGTGCCATGGTGGCCGTGGCCTGGTCGCAGCGACAGCCGCAGGAGGTGGCGGCCCAGGTGCTTGTCAACACCAGCCTGCGGCCGTTCAGCCCGTTTTATCAACGCCTGCGACCAGCCAACTATGCGCGGCTGCTGCGCCTGCTGTTGCCCGGCGCCGCGCCGCAGGACTGGGAGCGCACCATTTTGCACATGACCAGCCGGGGTGGCCATGAGGCCGTTTTGCCAAACTGGCTGGCGTGGCGCCACACGCACCCGGTGGCCCGGCTGAACGCATTGCGTCAATTGCTGGCCGCTGCCCGCTATGTGGCGCCCTTGGATCCGCCGCACACGCGGACCTTGCTGCTGGGCAGTGCGCAGGACCAGCTGGTGTCGGTGCAATGCACGCTGACGCTGGCCAGGCAATGGGCGTGCGAGCATCGCATTCATCCCGCCGCGGGGCACGACATGGCCTTGGATGCCGGTCCCTGGCTGGCAGAACAGGTGCGAGAATGGTTTTTCAAATCACCTTGAAGGGCCCCGTGCCATGAACTCACGTCCACCCAGCAACGCGCCGCAAGAGCTTGAACTCAAACTGAGCCTGCCGGGTGCTGAGCCGGCCGGTCTCGCCGGGCGGCTGGCTCGCCTGCCTGCGCTGGGGCGGCGCAAGCCTTCGCAGCAGTCGTTGATGAACATCTATTTCGACACACCTGACCAGGCTTTGCGCCGACAGGGGTTTGTCTTGCGTTTGCGCCGGGTCGGCAGCGAAGCCGATCCGCGCTGGTTGCAAACCTTGAAAACCAGCACGCAAGAGCGCTCGGCCCTGAGCCAGCGGGGCGAATGGGAGAGTCCGGTGGCTGGTCCGGCCCTGGATGCGGCTGCGCTGGTCCCGACCGCGTGGGCCGGCATCGACCCCGATGGCCGGCTGTTTGCCACCCTGGTGCCATGCTTCATCACGCGCTTCGAGCGCACACTTTGGTTATTGCGCCGACGTGACGGCAGCGTGGTGGAAGTGGCGCTGGACATCGGTCGGGTTGAAGCCAACGGCAGGCAGGCACCTATTTGCGAGCTGGAACTTGAACTAAAGGCGGGCGAACCCGCGGTGCTCTTCGACCTGGCGCGCCAGCTTGGCCGTGGCGTGGCGGTGTTGCCAGCCAGCCGAAGCAAGGCCGAACGCGGATTTTTGCTGGCCCAGGACGCGTTGAATAGGCCGCAGCGGGCCCAACTGGCGGCACTGGTTTTGCCATTGAGCCGACTTGAACTGGCGCAAGTTGTGCTGCGCGAGATGTTTGCCCAGTTCAGCCAAAACCTGGACTCCCTTGGCACATCGGACGACCCGGAGCTGGTGCACCAGGCGCGCGTGGGCTGGCGCCGTTTCAGGTCGGGCTTGCGGCTCTTTGGCAAGGCGCTGGTCGTGAACAAGCCCCCGTCTTTGCTTGAACTGCAGCCTTTGCTGGCGGCCTTGGGCACGCTGCGCGACCTGGATGTGGCCGTGACCGAGACGCTGCCCGCCCTGGCAGACGGCTATGCCATGGGCCAGGCCGGTCGGACGCAAGCCTGGCAGGCCATGTTGACCGCCTTGACGCAAGCTGCCACCGTGCAGCGCCAAAAGCTGCGCCAGACCCTGCAGGCCCCGTCTGTTGGCCTGGGCTTGCTGGCGCTGACCGAATGGCTGGAAAATTTGTCTGCATCGGACGACACCGGGCGGGTTCAAAAGGGTGCGCTGCGCCGTTGGGCCAGACGTCGAACCGGGCGCCTGCAGCACCGACTGGCACAGGCGCAAACACAGCCTGTTACGCCAGAGCAGCAACACCGCGTGCGCATTCTTGCCAAACGGCTGCGCTACGGGGTCGAGGCGCTGCGCGAGCTCTTGCCTCGGCATCTGGCAGACGCTTGCAGCCAACAGGCGACGCAGCTTCAGAGCCGTCTGGGCTGGTCCCGCGATGTGGCACAAGCCCGAGCGCTGGTGATGGCGCTTGATCCGGATCCGACCATTGGGGCCTATCTGCAAGGTGTGGTGGTGGGTTTCGGGTTGTCGCTTGAAGGAGCGGGGTAACAAGCCCGGGGCGAATTCATGTCATCAAAATGCCATTAATTCGCCATAGTCGCGTCATCTTGAAAAGTCATCATCGTCACCATCACCACTGGAGAAACACATGAGAGAACTGCCCAACCCGACTTTTGCATTGTCCCCACTGTCTCTGCCCAGAGGCTTGCTCAAGCGGTCGGTCAGCTACTTTCAGACACCCCTGAAAACCAAGGCACCCGAGCCCGAGCGCGGTGCGCTGGTAGTGTCCTGGGCCAGGCATCAAGACGAAGTGCGTCAGGTCCAGCGCCTGCGCTACCAGATTTTTGCGCAGGAAATGGGCGCGCGCCTGAGCAACGCCGTGCCGGGCCATGATATCGACCTGTTTGACAACTATTGTGAGCATTTGCTGGTGCGTGACGAGGTCACGCGTGAAGTGGTTGGCACCTACCGGCTGCTCACACCGGCACAAGCCAAGCGCGTGGGCAGCACCTACAGCGACCTTGAATTTGACCTGACCCGCTTGCGCAGTCTGCGTGACCGTATGGTCGAACTGGGCCGCAGCTGCGTGCATCCGGACTACCGCCATGGCGGGGTCATCATGGCGCTGTGGGGTGCCCTGGCCGAATTCATGGTGCGCAACAAGCTCGACACCATGATCGGTTGCGCCAGCATCCCCATGCTGCACAACGGCGTGATCAGCGGCGATGTGGCGGCCAGCATCTGGCAGCAACTCAAGGCCACGCATCTGGCACCCATTGAATACCATGTGCGGCCACGTTTGGCGCTGCCGGTCGAGCAGCTCGACGGCAGTCTGGAGGTTGAACCCCCGGCCTTGATCAAAGGCTATCTGCGCCTGGGGGCCAAGATTCTGGGGGCACCGGCCTGGGATCCGGATTTCAACACGGCTGACTTGCCGATGCTGATGCGCATCAACGATCTGCCCCCGCGTTATCGCAAGCACTTTCTGGGTTTGTGAGGCAATGAAGTGAGGCCCTGGCAGCAGGGCCTCAGAAGGCGAAAGTTCAGAGCAAGTCCGGTGATTGCACGGTGAGCAGCATGGTTTCATTCTGGCGCTGGTGCAGCCACCAGACGGCACCTTTCTTGACTGTGCATTCAGACGACCGCAGACCGATCAACTCGGCAATGGTTTGCCCCAGCGTGGGTTGATGCCCCACCACCAGCACCGTCCCCTTGGCCTGAGGCCATTGCACCAAGGCAAGCAACTGCGCTACCGTGGCGTCGGGTGCCAGTTCGGATCTAAGCTTGAATTTTCGGCCCAGGGCGCCGGCGGTCTGCTCGGAACGGATCGCCGGGCTGACCAGGATGCGGGTGTTGTGGGGCAACTGGCGGTCCAGCCAGCCGGCCATGCGTTTGGCCTGTTTTTCTCCGCGCACGGTCAGGCGCCGGGCCATGTCATCACAGCCTTGCGTCCATTCCTGCGCCTCGGCGTGGCGCCATAAAATCAGGTCCATGTCGACAATATAACGTTAAAAGATGTCAATTTCACTACGGGGAGGGCAATGCGGACGGGTTCGGTCGTCGCGGCTCAAGCGGTGGTTTGCCCGTCTGCCTGCAACGCTGCCGCGCGGCCGCGTTGCAGGTTCACCGGAATCAGTAGCAGCAGGCCCAGAAAAAACAAGGCCGAAGTGCTCAAAATGGCGCTGCGCTGGTCGCCGACGGTGGCCCAGGTAATCAGGCCATAGCTCAAGGGGCCGACGATGCCGGCGAGCCGGATGGCAAAGGTCCAGAGGCCGTAAAACTCGGCCACCTGGCGTTGCGGCGCAAACAGACCGGCCATGGCCCGCCCGGCCGACTGGCTGCTGCCCATGCACAGGCCGGCAATGAGCGCGGCGTACCAGAAGTCGCTCTTGCTGGTGGCCAGGGCGGCGATGACGCAGGTGGCGATCCAGCCCAGCAGCGTGCTGGCCAGCGCAATTTTGTGGCCGATGCGGTCTTGCAGATAACCCCAACTGAAGGCTCCGGCTGCCGCCGCAAGGTTGAGCACAAAGATCAGCGTCATGGTTTCCTGTTGCGCAAAGCCGATCACCTGCTCGGCGTAAATGGCGGCCAGCGCAATCACCACCGCCACGCCGGCCTGGTAACACACGGCGCAGGCCAGCAGCCACATGAAGTCGCGGAATTGCCGGGCCTCATGGAAAGTGTGTTGCAACTGCCGCAGGGATGCCCTGAAGCCGCTTTGCCCCAGTGCTGCCGGGTTGGCTTGCGCCCGTTCCTTGAGCAGGGCAAAGGTGACCAGCGCGGCCGCACCGTACAGGGTCGCCGTGATCAGCATGGTGACCGGCACAAACTGCGCTGCGCTCTGCCCCCGGCCTTGCGCCCACAGCACATAGGCCAGGCACAGCCCGAGCGCCAGCATGCCGCCAAAGTAGCCAAAGCTCCAGCCCCAGCCGCTGACTTTGCCCAGCGACTCCGGGCGTGCCAGTTCGGGAAGAAACGCCGCCGTCATCGATTCACCCCAGGCGTAAAAGGTGTTGGACAGCACGATCAACACCACGGCCAGCGCCACGCTGCCGGGCCCGACCAGCGCCAGCGCCGCCGTGGCCAGCACACAGCCGACCGTGAACAGGGTCAGCAGGCGCTTCTTGGCCGCGCGCAGGTCGGCATAGGCGCCCAGACTGGGCATGGTGAGCATGACGATGGCGTTGGACAGGCTCAAGCTCGCCGTCCAGGCCAGCGTGGCCCAGGGCGCGCCCTGCGCCACGCCGCCGACAAAATAGGCGGCAAACACGGCGGTGATGACCACCGTGGTGTAGCCCGAGTTGGCAAAGTCGTACATGGCCCAGCCAAAGACCTCGCGCTTGCGCACGCCGGGTTGGAGCGCTTGTTGTGAAAAAAGTGACATGCTGGATGGCACTATATCTCGTGGGTCGGACCACTCGTGAAGCGACGTGCTCTGACCCCAACTAAATCTTGCAATTTGCGGGTCGGACCACTCGTGAAGCGACGTGCTCTGACCCCAACTGATTCCAGCGCTCTCACCCGATTGCGAGAGCGCCATTGCAAACGATCAGTTCAGCAGCTTGCCCAGATTCATCAATTGCACTTCGCCGCTGTTGTCATCGACTCCGTCGTTGTCGTTGACGATGATCACATCGCCATTGGCCAGCAGCGCCGAGCCTTCAATTTTCTCCAGCACCGGACCCGCCGGGCCGCGCAGATCGGCCATCAGGTCGCGTACCATGGTTTTGCTCAGCGTCGCGCCATCCGCTTTGCCGGTGAGGTCGATGCGGTACAGGCGTTTGATGCGGGCATCCGGCCCACCCTGGTTGTCACGTTCGATCACCAGGAATTTATTGTTGCCCAAAGCCGTGATGTCCGACAGGCCCACCCAGCCGCCGTTGGGCGATGCCACCGGGTCCAGCGGGTAAAACATGAATTGCCAGGTTTTGGCAACCAGGTCGTAAACGCCAATCCGCGGCTGCGTGTCACCCACCCAGGCGCGCTGGAAGGCGACCACCAACGTGCCGTTGGATTCGGCCACCCCTTCAAAGCCGAAACGGACCTGCTTGGCGTTGACATCAGCAGGCAGTTGAATAATGTCTTCGATCACGCCGGTGGCACTGAGTTTGAAAATCAAATTGGCAGACAGCACAGGCCGTGCCGTGCTGTCGTTGACCGAGCCGGCGCCTTCAGAGGCCACCCAGAAACCGCCGGCCGATGCCAGCGAGATGCCTTCAGGATCAAGGTTGACGGAGCCGTCTGCATTGACCAGGGCAGCAAGGTCGGTGTCGTCAAAAGTGAGCGGATCTTTTACGTCTGGCAGCGTGGTCGCCAGCGCGGCAATTTTGTTGTCCGGGTCGGTGATCCTGATTTCATTTTTCACCAGGGCCGGTTTGCTGGCGGTGTCAATCTCAAAAATCCGGTTGCCACGGAAGAAGCTGTCATCCACACCATACACCACGGTGCCGGTGCTGGCTGCAGCCAAACCCGAGAGCGCGGACCACGCAATGGGCGTGCCATCGGCGCGGTCGACCGATTGCACAGTCGGGTAGGCGGCCGGGGCCGACTGGTATTGGTAAATGTTCAGTGAACCCCTGGCCAGAATGGACCGATCATCGAGTTCACTGGCCGAGACGAGCAGGTTGCGCGAGGGGATGGCCAGCAAGCCCTCGGGGCTCAGGCTGGCGGGTAAAACCTGTTTGTAAGTGGGTTTGTCGGGGGTGCTCATGTCATAGACCGCAAGCACACTGGAGCGCTCGGACGCGACGAACAAATAGTCGGTGCCGGCAAAGCGGGCAAAGTCGGCGTTTTCAGGTTCATTGCCTTTGGCATCCGAGCGCTTGTCGTTGGTGTGACCGATGCGCGCCATCAGGTGCTCCAGTGAATTGCCTGCTTCAAAGGCGACGCTGCCGTCCAGGTTGAAGGTGGTGAAGCCGCGGCTGCCGCCGTTGAGGTCGCCTTCGTTGGCGGTCACGAACCGGGTTTTGGAAATCCAGGTCACGCCATCGGGTTCACGCAGACGGTCGGCCTGTGTCTGGGTCAGGTTAACCTGGTTGGGACGCGGCGCATCCGTCAAATCGACTTTGTCGAGCGTCACGCTGCCCGCGCTGAAATGTCGGGTGATTTTGCCTGACGCCAAGTCGACCAAAGCGATGTGGTTGTTTTCTTGCAGCGTGACCACGGCGATGTTGTCGTCATTGATGTCCACATATTCCGGCTCGGGATCGGTGGGGTACAGCATGCCTTCCAGGCCGGTCAGGCTCACGGTACGCGTCTTCCAGGTGGCTGGCGCACCGGCCACGTCCACGATCACCAAATTGCCGGCGGGCAGCTGTGGCAGGGCGCCTTTGTTAACCGCTTCATCGCGCTCGTTTTCAATCACGATGGCAAGGTACTTGCCGTCCTTGCTGTGCGCGATCGAGTCCGGTTGACCCGGCAGTGTGATCTCGGCAATGAGCTTGCGGCTGGCAATGTCAACGACCACGAGCTTGCCCGAAGGATTCACGAAGTCGGCTGAGGTGTTGACCGCGACCAGCGCATTTGCGTCCAGCACCGTCACCGAGGTGGGCTCGCCACCCATGGCCAGCGTACCCAGCGCTTTCGGCGCCTTGACGTCGGTGATGTCAACGAACCCGATTTCACCCTTCAGGCTGTTGGAGTAGACCAGCGTCATGCCGTCTTCACTGGCAGCCACGATCTCAGGCGAGGTTGCCACGTCCGTTTCGCAGGACGCCCCGGTCTGCTGGCAGACGGCAAAGGTGGCGGTGCGGTTGAAAAACATGCTGGCGTTGGAGATGGAAGCTTCCGGTACGGCAAGGATCGGGTCATCGTTGCCGCCGCAGGCAACAAGCACGGCGCTCATGATGAGGCTGGCGGCAAACACACGGGCTGGGTGGCGGGAGATCGGGTTTTTCATGTTTCAGTCGCGTTACAAGTGGGTTGAAAGACGCTTGTTTGTAGTGGCCGTGCGTGACAAAGCCGTGACACGCGGTTTTCATGGTCGGTGTCGGAGCCGTCGTTCTTGTAAGCGGGTGTGGTGCCTGTCAGGGGGTCGCCCAGGGCGTAGAGCACGCTGGCGGTGTAGCCGGCGGGCACCACCACGGCGGTTCAGGCGGGCCTGCCATACCGAGTCAAAGCTCGGGTTGTTGCTGGTGTTGGAGTTCTCGTCGTTGAAGTCAAATTGTTGAATCATCGAGGTGTTCCTGGGTGTTTCGTTGCGACGACACAATTGCGCCACGACGTTAATGAAAAACTATGACGATCCAATGAAATATGGACGATGATTTCATGATCATTTCCTTTGTATGACACATTTGTTACATATTTAACTGGCATCATCGCCGAGTGACTGCAGCGTCTTGTGGCCCTGCGAGTACCGTCACCTTTTTTAACAACCAGAGGGCAAAAAATGTCACGCCAGTCAGACCAACTCGAAATACTTCACAACAAGCTAAGCTACCGTTACGGGCCTGGCGACCCGCTGTGCAGGCAGGTTTTTTCGGCGCTGGAACAGTGCCGAAAGTTTGAACCCGCGGCGGGGGGAAAGCCCGATTGGTCGGTGCCCTACACGCAGACCATCGCGGTACATCGCCAAGCGACACGCCAAGCAAGCCCGCACTGAACCCTGGCCACGGGCAACAGCATGAACGCATTGGCTGACAAGGTCCTGGATTTGCTCAAGAAGCAAAAACGGGTGGCGGGCATGGTCCACAACCAGAGCATGCCGCGCCAGGCCATTGTTGAAACCCTGGTGCAGCGCCAGCATCTGGCCGAGCTGAAGACGCTCTTGCAGCAGTTGCCGGTGACCGACATTGCGTCATTGCTCGACACCCTGCCGATCGAGGATGGTCAACAACTCTGGCCGTTGATCGATCAGGGGCGGCAAAACGATGTTTTGTGGGAAGTGACGGATGAGCGGCGCGACGCGCTGGCGGACGGCCGGGAGCCTGTGTTCAACGAGAGCCAGATGAACGCCTTTGTGCTGGTGGACGGCCGCTTGCAGCAAATTCCCATTGAGGGCCGAAAAAACCTGCAAGGGGCAAGCCCGATCTGGATTGATCTGCTGGGCGCCAGCAAAGCCGAGCGGACTTATGTGGGTTCGCATTTCGGGCTGACGCTGCCGGACCCGGATGAGCTGACGGACCTGGAAATCAGCGCGCGCTATCAAATAGAGGACAACGGCGACATCCACCTGCACTCCAATTTTTTACTGGACCGCGAAGGCCTGTCGCGCAGTGTGCCGGTGGCGTTTATTTTGCACAAGGGCGTGTTGTTCTCGCTGCGCAACGAAGACCTGCCGGTGTTCCGGCTGCAGCGCAGGCGGGCCCGAACGCAGCCCGGCTATGTGTCGGATTGCACCGATGTGCTGCTGGATCTGTTTGGTGCGGACGTCGAGTATTCGGCCGACTCGCTCGAAGACATTTATGCCACCCTGGGCAAGGTGGGCCACCAGGTTTTGAGTGAAGCCATCAGCGACCAGGAGGCCGCCGGCATTCTGGGCGCCATTGCCGAAGAAGAGGACTTGAACGGGCGCATCCGGGGCAACATCCTTGACACGCAGCGCGCCATCAACTTTTTGATTCGCAGCAAAACCATGGCGCCGGCGCAACTCGATGACGGCAGCCAGATTTTGCGCAATATTGACTCGCTCAACAGCCACACCTCGTTTCTGTTCGACAAGATCAACTTTTTGATGGACGCAACCATTGGTTTCATCAACATCAACCAGAACAGGCGCATCAACCAGTTGACGGTGTTCGGTGTGGTGTTTACCCCCATCAACATTCTGGCCGGCATGGGCGGCATGTCGGAGTTTTCCATGATGACCCAGGGCATCCCCTGGCCCATCGCCTACGGTGCGTTTCTGGTGGGGGCCGCCATGATTGGCGTACTGACCTTTACCGGGCTCAAACGTCTGGAAACTCGCCATCTCAAGCTCAAGAAATCGCGTTGACCCAGGGGGTGCCCGCGCGCATCAACCGGTCGTGCGTGCCTTGGGCGTCTGCCTCAGGTAGTCTTTGACCGGCAGGTCATTTTCACTGATGTGATGGTCCATCCAGTCGACTACCCAGCGGCTTAACGCCGCCCGGTCTTGCGCGCCACGCGAGACATCAGACAGCAAAGTGGCCAGTTCGGCGCGCGACGTCTGATGCGCCGCTCTGTGTTCGGCCAGCGTCGGGCAGCCATTGACCTCAAGGATTTTTTCTTCGCGGGCGTCGTGCAGTTGCGACTGTTTGACGATGTCTTCCAGAGCCGCATGAATCTGGACCTGGGTGGCTGTCTCGGTGTCAAGCAGGCGCATCAGGTCACGACCCAACTCAAGCAGGGTGATGTGCTGCTCGTCCAGTTTGGCATTGCCCACGCTCAGGCTGGACGACCATGTCGGAACGGGTCTTCCGGGGTTCAGTTCGGGAGGGTGTTTGGGCTGCATGGCATTCATCAAAAAATCACGTCGGGTTCAGGCGTCCGGTGGCGCGGTGGCATGGATTGTCGCAAAAATGCGCAGGGAAACCAAAATAGTGCGGGTCTCTTGTGGTGCCCTGCGCTCGCAACGGGTGAACGCAAAACGGATGTTGGTTGAAAGTCGACTTCTGGAAAAAAAGGTATAAACTGTATACCTTGTTTAACTCAAGGAGAGCTCACCATGACCTCAACAACCCAGACAGAGCTTGCGACTGTGGCTACAACAGCCCAGACGGATCAGCCAAGCGTCATCAGCACAGCGCCAGCGCCTTCAGCACCTGCGCCTTCGGCACCCGCACCGCGCCCACCAGAAGTCAAAGCAGTGGCGAAAAAAGTGGCTAAAACAAGCACCACAAAAGTCGCTGAACCGGTCAAAGCCGTGGCCAGGGTCGCTGTCAAGCCAGTCGCCAGCAAGGCAGCCGCCAAACCGGTCGTCAAGGCAGCACCCACGGCGGCTTCCAAGGCTGCAGTTAAAAGACCTGCAAAGGCTGAAGCAAAGGCGGTCATTGTGCCGACTGCCAAGCACGGTGACGTCAAGTCGCCAAAGGAAAAAAAGTTAAAGCTGGTACGCGACAGTTTCACCATGCCCAAGCTCGAGTACCTCAAACTGGACGAGTTGAAACAGCGCGGAGTCACGCTGGGAAATTCGATCAAGAAGAGCGAGTTGATCCGCGCCGGCATCATGGCATTGGCCGCCATGTCAGATGCCAACTTCCGCAAAGCCATGAATGTCGTTCCGGTCATCAAAACCGGACGGCCAGCCAAAGATCGAAGCTAAGTAGCTGAGTCCTCAGCCCGACAGGCGAGCAGCCGGGCTGAATTCAAGCAATGCCGGGCTCCCCCGGCCGTCAGGGCAGCGTCACGCCAGCCTTGGTGATGACGCTCTGGTGCGAGTAGTCGCCTGCGGCAGGGCGTGCAATGGTGCCCTTGGCCTTCACGTAGTCCACAAAGCTCTGGGTGTAGAGCAGGTAGGTGTTCACATAGGCACCGGTCTTGTAGAGGGTGCCCAGGGTGGCATAG
>JALNWC010000050.1 GCA_023231075.1 Rhodoferax sp. | reverse complement strand
TCCACGATCGACAATATTCTGCAAACGGAGCCGCTCTTGCGAGAGTAAAGTTAATGCTGCCTTTTTTGCCAATTGAAACTCCAGATGTATTGGAGTCTATATTATAAATGATATTATTTTCGAGCAATGATTAATACGTATTTATTTTATTATTTTAAGCTTACCTCGGTGGCAAAGGCCGCTTTGTAGGAGGCGGATCGCAAATTTCCACGACCGCAACCGCTGCACAGCCGAAGTAGCTTCTTCTTTTTGTGCTGAAGCCAAATCATGACAATGGGTTTTTAAATAACCGCCAGCCGTTGCACCATGTCCGGGAACTGCGCCACCATACGAATCTGCAACGCTGCCGGCGCTGGTTTGCTTTTAACCTTAAAGGTACGCAGCGTGAGCTTGCCCTCGCGTTCAGACTTGAGTGCATCAAAACCTTCTGTCAGTTCAGCAAAAATATCGCGCTTATTGGTCATCGTGTTCTCCGTCTTGTGGGTGTCGGTTTTTCAACTCGTTTTTCAAAAGCTGTTTGAGGACTTTGCGCTGCGCGGGTGTCAAGTCATCGGCCTGGTCTTTGTCATAGACCGTGAAAAGCCAAAACTGGTCACCGCCTGACCACCAGTAATAAATCACCCGCAGCCCGCCACGCTTGCCTTTGCCACGACGTGGATCCGCTTGACGCAGTTTGCGCAATCCGCCCGTCCCTTCCATGACATCGCCCGCTGTTGGGTTGTCCATCAGTTCAAGCTGCAAAAGCCTGTAGGCTTCGTCGTCCAGGTAGTCCTTGCGAGTGCGCTCGAAGGGTGGTAGCTCAACAAAGCTGGCACGGACATCCGCAATTCTTGTCTTCTTGCTCAACCACCAACCACACTCACCGGCAGGACAAGGGCTGGGGTGGTGGCCGATTTCTGGGCCTTTGACAGTATGAGGCCGCCGCCCCAGCCCTTGTCCTGCCACCCGCAACCGCTGCGTTCCTAACGCCTGCATTTGCGGCACAGCCGCCGCCCGGGCGCATTCCGAACATTTCAGTCGTCCTGTTTCAAGGCCAACTGCGCCGCTTGCTGCCAGGCCGCAGCGGCGTGCTCGGCGTCGCCCTGGCGCTGGGCCAGGTCGGCCAGCATCATCCAGGCGCGGGCGGCCAGGCGGTGGTCGTGCAAGCGCGGCAAGGCTTGCTTGATCAATTGCTGCGCCTTGCCCCACAACGCAAGGTGCAGGCACGCGACACCGGCCAGATACTGCAGCACAGCGTCGCCCGGTTGCGCCATTTGCGCCTGCTCGATACGCGCCAGCCAGACCGAATCCACCGTGCTGTCAAAGGCAGTTTCCAGGACCTGGACCAGGCTGATCTTCTGGCTGGGCATGAGCCCGTCCGGAACCGTCAGCATGCGCTCCCAGACCGGCAACAGCCAGGCCAGCGCGGTGGCTTGCTCGCCCCCCAGAAGCAGGAATCGTTCTGCGGCCAGGCAGGCCACCTCGGGCATGGTTTGCTCGGTCGACTCCAGCCTGTGCCAGACCCGCTGCAACTGTCCGGTATCGCGGGCATCCTGAATATTTTCCAGCGCCAGGGCACGCACCAGCCCCCGCCCGGACACCTCGGTGAAGGCGCGGTGCTTGACCAGCAAGCGTGCCGTGTCCAGTGCCAGGCCGGGTTGACGCGTCAGGCGGGCGAGCTTGAGCCGCAAGCGCAAGGCCAAAGTCCGCCGTGCCACCCCTGACGGCAACTGGCCGAACCAGTCCTGGGCAGCCGCGGCGTCGTGGTCTTCCAGGGCCCAGCGCACGGCACGCAATAACAAGCCTTCGCGAACGCCCAGTGCACCCGGACTGGCAGACTGGGCCAGGGCCTGCTGAAGATGGGCGTCACGGGCCGTCTTGTCCTGCAGGGCCTGGGAGCTTTCAGCCGCCAGCAGGAAGGACATGACGCGCAAACGCACGGCCGCAGCCCCGCCCTCGCCAAGGCCCGACAAGGCCGCTTCACGCGCCAGCACTTCCAGCGCTGCTTTTCTGGCCCGAAGAAACCGGCCTGCGACGAAATGTGACAGGGCTTCCAGCAAGGTGGCATGCATGGCTTGTTCCTGGTGCCGCACGCGCCATGAGCGCGCCTGTCCCGGCAGGGAAAACAAGGCGTCCAGGGCCTTGAGCGCCAGATGGACCAGCAAGAACAACAAGCCCAGCAACACCACCACCATGTTGAGCGACAGATCGACCCGGTGCGGCCGCCAGAAGACGGTGATGGTGCCCTCGTTGCTGCTGACAAACAGGGCCAGCAACACGGCCACCCCGAACAAGCCTAAAAACCACAGGGCAACTCGCATGCTCAGCGTCCTGCCGCCGCGGTGGCCAGCACCGCCAGCGTGTCGTCGATGCGCGGCAACTGCAGCGTGCGCATTTGGGTCTGCACCTGCTGCAGCAAGGCGCTGGCGGCCTGGCTCTTGCGCGCGTTGGCCTGAAAATATTTTTTCAGCATGGCGTCGGCATCGGCAAGGTCTGCCCGCGCCGAATCAATCTGGCGGGCCAGCAAGCCCAGGCGCGCGTTGAGCAACTTGAGCTTGAAGTTTTCCCGCAGAAAAAATGACTGCTCGGGAGACAGCAGCGCCGCCTCCGGGGCCTCGATGCGGCTCACCCTGACCAGGTTGCGCGCCTCGGCAATGACTATCTGCAAACCACTTTGCCACCAACTCACCGAAGCCTTTGGCGGTGCCACCAGATTTTTCTCGACCTGGCGCGCCGGCGCCACCGCGTTGGCCAGCACCAGTTCATCGGCCAGATGCACCAATTCGTCGAGCTTGATGAGCAGGGTGGGGGTATCGCTGACGGCAGACGATTTGACACGGTCGATGTCCCTGGCAATGGCACGCTGCAGCAAGGCGAGTCGGGGTTGCGCCGCACGAACAATGCGCTGGTCGGCACTTTTCAGGGCCGCCAGCAAAGGCTCCACGCTGCCCGTCAATTGCGCCTGTTGCTGCGCCAGACGCAAGGCGGCCTCAATATCGACCACCAGGTTTTCATCGCGTGAGCGCGACATGCTTTGCATCAGCTCATCGAGCTGGCTGCGTTGCAAGGCGACTTCGCTCAAGCGTGAATCCAGCACCGCGATGCGCGCTGCGGCATCTTGCGCCAGCGTTACCGCCTGTTTGGCCATGGCACGCGCCTCCAGCGACTGCGCTTGCGCCTCGGCGCTCTGGCGCGCCAGTTGCTCCTGCATGCCAGCCACTTTCTGCCACAACGCGGCCCCGGTCAGCAGGGCCAGCAGCGCCATGAATCCAACGGCCCAGAAGGCGACGCGCGTGAGTGCTTCGCTCTTGGCCACAGGACCGGCGGCGACAGACGCGGTATCGGGGTCTGGCACATCCGCGCCACGGTGGCTGGCAGGGTCAGGGGGAAGCTGGGAGTTCATGCCAAGGATTCTACCGAGGCCCGTACTTCTTCCCAAGTGGGCCGTGTCTGCGTTACCACAGCAAAACCCAAGTCCCGCGCCGCCGCTGCAATGCGCGGGTGGGTGGCCACGGCACGCGCGGCCGACCAGTCCTGCCCGGGCAACAAGCTTTGCAAATGGCCCAGGGCTTCCGCGCTGCTGAACAACCAGACCGAGCCATCGGCTGCCGCAGACCGCGCCAGCCCGCACTGCGCGTCGGTCCAAAAAGGTGCTCCGCGTTGGTAAGCCACCACAAAATCGACCTGCGCACCGCTTTGGCGCAGGCGCTCGGCCAGCCATTCACGGCCCACGCCCTGGTCGTTGTCGACCAGCGAGCGACCGTCGGGCGTCACACTGTCACCGCGCACAATCAGCACCCTGTCGCCCGGCTGCACCTGGGGGTGCACCTGCCGCCACAGCGCCTCGGAATCAAACTGCCCGGCCTGCTCGGGGGGCGTATCAAGGCTTGGTGTCGCCACACCATGCGCCAGCAGCGCATGGGCGGTGCCGGGACCGGTGGCCCACCAACGGGGGGTCATGGCGGACAAGGCATGCTCGCCATGCGCTGGTGCCGGTTTCGCCTGAAAAAAATAGTCGACCGCATGGCGGCTGACAAACATCGCCGCCTTGTAGTTTGACAAGTTCAGCCAGGCCGCGCGCACGGCGGTGGCGTCGGCCAGGCCGCGCACCTCGATCAGCGGCAGCACCAACGCGTCGCGACCGCAGGCCTCAAACCGGTCAGCCCATTGCCGAGCCTGCGGCTGCACCCGGGTCACGATGAGGCGCACGATCAGGCCGATTGATCAGGGGATGCGGTCAGATGGGCCAGTGTGCCGCCCTGAGCCAGCACCTGGCTGCGCAGGTCGGCGGCCACGCGCTGCCCCAGATCGGCGGCACTGGCCAGGTCGCTCACCGGACCGCTCAAGCGCACGCGCACCAGCGGCAACTTCCCTTCGGTGTCGCCCCAGGCGGCGTCGATCGTCAAACCGTCTTGCGCCAACGTGGCATAGGCCGCCAGCGGCATCGAGCAGCTGCCCCCCATGGCCCGGCTCACGGCGCGTTCCGCCGCCACGGCCAGCCAGGTGGTGTGGTGCACCAGCGGCGCCAGCGCCGCCACCACATCGGCGCGATCGGTGCGCACTTCAATGCCCAAGGCCCCCTGGCCCGCGGCGGGCAGCATCACCGAAGGCGCGAAGACGGCGCGAATGCGCGCTGACAAGCCCAGGCGCTTGAGGCCGGCGGCGGCCAGCACAATGGCGTCATACAAGCCCTCGTCGAGTTTGCGCAAGCGGGTGTCGAGGTTGCCGCGCAGGGGTTCAATGCGCAGATCGGGCCGCAAGGCGCGCAGCAAGGCCACGCGGCGCAGGCTCGACGTTCCCACCACCGCGCCTTGGGGCAAGGCGTCGAGATCGGCATAGTGGTTGGAAACGAAGGCATCGCGCGGGTCTTCGCGCGCCATCACACAGGCCAGACTGAAGCCTTCGGGCAGTTCCATGGGCACGTCCTTGAGCGAGTGCACAGCCAGGTCGGCGCGGTTTTCTTCCAGCGCGACCTCCAGCTCCTTGACAAACAGGCCTTTGCCGCCGACCTGACTGAGGGCGCGGTCCAGAATCTGGTCGCCCTGGGTGGTCATGCCCAACAACTTGACCCCATGGCCCATGCCGCTCAGCAGGGTCTGGACATGCTCGGCCTGCCACAGGGCAAGGCGGCTTTCTCGTGTTGCAATGGTGAATTGAGGCATAGTAAATTGGCAAAACGCCGTAACCTTTTTGTCATTTTTTCAAGCCGGGAATGCTAGCATGGCTTTTGCTTAAGCCCATCTCTATCGACTTTGAAAACTGACATGCCCAAGCCCAGCCCCGCACCCAAAAATAAAGCCATCCCCAACAGCGAGCGCCCGCTGGTCGAAGACATCCGCCTGCTTGGACGCATGTTGGGCGACGTCATTCGCGAGCAGGAAGGCGACGCGGCCTATGCCCTGATCGAACAGATCCGCCAGCTCTCGGTCAGCTTTCGCCGCCATGCCGACCCGGTGGCCGACAAGACGCTCAACAAATTGCTGAAATCGCTCAGCGGCGACCAGACCGTCAGCGTGGTGCGGGCCTTCACTTATTTCAGCCATTTGGCCAATCTGGCCGAAGACCGCCACCACATCCGCCGCCGCGCGGTGCACGAGCGCGCCGGCAGCATTCGCCCCGGCAGCATCGACATGACGCTCAAGCGCCTGAGCAGCGGCGGCATCACGCCGCAAGCCATCAGTGACATGCTGGCGCACAGTTTTGTCTCGCCGGTGCTCACCGCCCACCCCACCGAAGTGCAGCGCAAAAGCATCCTCGACGCCGAACGCGCCATTGCCCAATTGCTCACCGCACGCGACGACATCCTGGCGCAGGCGGCTGCCAGCCAGGTGGCGCACGATGCCCTGACCCCGCGCGAGCTGAGCCAGAACGAGGCCCAGTTGCGCGCCCGCGTGTTGCAACTCTGGCACACCCGCCTGCTGCGTTTCACCAAGCTGACCGTGGCCGACGAGATCGAAAACGCACTGAGCTATTACGAGTCCACCTTCCTGCGTGAAATCCCCAAACTCTATGCCAGCCTGGAGCAGGCGCTGGGCCCGCACCCGGTGCACAGTTTCCTGCGCATGGGCCAGTGGATTGGCGGCGACCGCGACGGCAACCCCAACGTCAACGCCCAAACCCTGAGCCACGCGCTGCGCCGCCAGGCCGACATGGCGCTGCGGCATTACCTGACCGAGGTGCATTACCTGGGCGGCGAACTGTCGCTGTCGGCCATGCTGGTGGATTTCCCGCCCGGGATGCAGGCGCTGGCCCAAAGCTCGCCCGACAGCAACGAACACCGCAAGGACGAGCCTTACCGGCGCGCCCTGATCGGCGTCTACGCGCGGCTGGCCGCCACCCTCAAAGACCTCAGCGGAGGCGAAGCCGCGCGCCATGCGGTGGCGCCGCAAAATCCCTACCTGACACCCGAGGAACTGCTGCGCGACCTGCGTGTGATCGAATCGTCCCTGCTCACGCAGCGCGCGCAAGCCCTGGTCGGGCAACGGCTGCAACCGCTGATCCGGGCCGTGGAAGTGTTCGGCTTTCACCTCGCCACGGTCGACCTGCGGCAAAGCTCGGACCAGCATGAAGCCGTGCTGGCCGAGCTGCTGGCGGTCGCCCGCATCACGCCGCATTACGCGCAACTCGACGAGCCCGCCAAGCGCAGCTTGTTGCTGGGCCTGCTCAACGATGCCCGCCCCCTGCGCGTCATGGGCCACGCCTACAGCACCCATGTGAACAGCGAAATCAGCATTTTCGAGACCGCCAGGCAGTCACGCGCCCTGTTTGGCACCCAGGCCATTCGCCACGACATCATCAGCCACACCGAAAGCGTGAGCGACCTGCTCGAAGTCATGCTGCTGCAAAAGGAAGTGGGTCTGATGCAGGGCACGCTCGACGCGCAAGCCCGTTGCGACCTGATCGTGGTGCCGCTGTTCGAGACCATCGAAGACCTGCGCAACGCAGCCAGCATCATGCGCGAGTTTTACGCCCTGCCCGGCGTGCTGGCCATGGTGCAGCGCGGCGCGCCGGACCAGTATGGCGAGCAGGACATCATGCTGGGTTATTCCGACAGCAACAAGGACGGCGGCATTTTCACCAGCAACTGGGAGCTGTATCAGGCGGAGATCGCGCTGGTGGAGGTGTTTGACGGCATCAACCAAAGCGCCGGCAGCCCGATCCGCTTGCGCATGTTCCATGGCCGTGGCGGCACCGTCGGTCGCGGCGGCGGCCCCAGCTTCGAAGCCATCCTGGCGCAGCCCCCCGGCACGGTGCGCGGCCAGATTCGCCTGACCGAGCAAGGCGAGGTGATTGGCTCCAAATACGCCAACCCCGAAATTGGCCGCCGCAACCTGGAGACGCTGGTGGCCGCCACACTGGAAGCCACCCTGCTGCACCCGACCCAGTCCGCCGAGCCTGCGTTTTTGCAAGCGGCTGCCGAACTGTCGCTGGCCAGCATGGCGGCCTACCGCAAGCTGGTTTACGAGACACCGGGCTTTACCGAGTACTTTTTTGATGCCACGCCGATCCGCGAAATTGCCGAACTCAACATTGGCTCACGCCCGGCGTCGCGCAAGGCGACACAGAAGATCGAGGACCTGCGCGCCATTCCCTGGGGCTTCAGCTGGGGCCAGTGCCGTCTGACCCTGCCCGGCTGGTTTGGCTTTGGCGCGGCGGTGGACGCTTTTTTAAACCCACCCGGCGCCACGGCCAAGCTCAGCAAACAGCGCCTGGCGCTGCTGCAGCAAATGCAGAAACAATGGCCTTTTTTCAGTTCGCTGCTGTCCAACATGGACATGGTCATGGCCAAGAGCGACCTGGCACTGGCCTCGCGTTACGCCGAGCTGGTGGAGGACAAACGCCTGCGCAAGAAAATTTTCAGCGCCATCGAGCTGGAATGGCAGCGCACCACGCAGGCGCTGGAGTTGATCACCGGCGACAAGCAGCGCCTGACGCACAACGCGGCGCTGCAACGCTCGATCCGCCACCGCTTTCCCTACATCGACCCGCTGCATCACCTGCAAGTGGAGCTGGTGCGCCGCTACCGCGCCGGGCAAACCGACGAGCGCCTGAAACGCGGCATTCACATCTCGATCAACGGCATTGCGGCGGGCTTGCGCAATACCGGGTGAGCACCCGCACCGCACTGGGCTTTGCCCGGCCAGTGATGACCGTGAGCCACCATGTCGTGGCGCACCAGGTCATTTTTAAAAAATCAGGACTTAGGGCTCATAAAATAATCGCAACTAACTATCATATTGATAGCTGGCTGTGTCTTCAACTCCCATGTTTTCCAACCCATTTCGCGCGAAGCCTGCCTTGTGGTGGAGCGTCCTTCTCTTGCTCAGCGCTGTCCTGGCCTGGGCGCTCACCGCACTCCATTTGCCGGCCGGGGTGCTGCTCGGTTGCATGCTGGCAGGCATCCTGCTGTCGTCCCGGGATATTCGGCTGGGCGTCCCCAACCGCCTGTTCGCGTTGGCGCAAGGTGTGCTCGGTTGCCTGATGGCCCAAAGCCTGCAGCCCGCCACGCTGGCCAGGGTGGCGGGTGACTGGCCCCTCTTTCTGGGCGCCTCGGCATCGATCATCGCCGCCAGCGCCGGCCTGGGCTGGTTCCTGATGCGTCGCCAGGTTTTCCCTGGTACCACGGCAGTCTGGGGCCTGGCACCGGGTGCCGCCTCAGCCATGGTCTTGATGGCGGAGGCCTATGGGGCCGATGTGCGGCTGGTCGCCTTCATGCAGTATTTGCGCGTGGCGGTGGTGACTGCGGTGGCCGCCCTGGTCGCGCATTTCTGGACCACCCAGGCGGCACCCATGGCCCCTGAAGTGCCTTGGTTTTCGGTCATCCATGCAGGCCATCTGGGCTGGACCCTGGTGCTCGCCTTTGCCGTTCCAAGCGTGGCGCACTGGCTGAAAATCCCGGGTGGGGCGATGGTGGCCCCGCTGATCGTGGGCGCGTCCTTGCAGGCCTTGGGCCTCCTGGTTATTGAATTGCCGCCCGCGCTGCTGACCGTCTCCTATGCCGTGATCGGCTGGAGCATCGGCCTGCGCTTCACCCCCAGCATCCTGCGGCATGCCTTGCGCGCCTTGCCCGCCGTACTGGGATCGATCTTGGCGCTGATGGGGGTGGGTGTCGTCATCGCCGTGGGGCTGAACCAATGGGCGGGTTACGACCCGCTGACGGCCTATTTGGCCAGCAGTCCGGGCGGTGCAGATTCAGTGGCGGTCATCGCCGCGACCAGTGCCGTCGATGCCGGGTTTGTGATGGCGATGCAACTGGCACGGTTTCTGATGGTTCTCGTCTGGGGCCCGCGCGTGTCACAGTTGATTGCCAGACAATCACGCATTGACCAATAAGCGTAGCAAACGCTGCATGAGCTTGGTATCAGCTTCGGCGATTAGCTGACAAACCCTTTTTCAAGCACCCGACGCATCGCGCTTTTCCACCAGCTTGAGCAGCATCAGCAGCCCGGCGCCCAGCGCCATGACGGCGGCGGCCACATACAGGCCGGCGTTGTAGCTGCCAAATTGCGCACCGATCTGGCCGGTCATGGCCGGGCCGATGACCTGCGCCACGCCGTAAGACAGCGTCATCTTGCCCATCATCTTGGCGGGCATGCCCGGGTAATAACGCCCGGCCATGCTCAGCACCAGACTCACCATGCCGATGAAGGTGCCGCCAAACAACAGGGCACCGAGCATCGCGGCCCACAGGCCCGGCACCAGCACCGGCAGCAAGATGCCCACAATCTGCAGCAGGGCGGCCAGAATCAGCGCATTCAGGTCACCCGTGCGCCGGGCAATGAAGTCCCAGTTGATGCAGGCCGGTGCCGCGCCAATGCCAATGGCCAGAAACACCAGATTGCCCCACCCGGCCAGGCCCGGCAGCTGGTTCACGATGGCCACGATAAAGGTGACACTGACCACATAACCAAAACCGGCGCAAAAGTAGGCCGCCATGAACACGCGCAAATACAGCGGGCTCGGCGGTTGGTCCTGCAGCTTCTGGCCGCTGGTGGTGAGGCCGCTGGTGTCGGGGGGCGGCAGCCAGCGCAGCGCCGGCACCAGCAGCAGGCAGCCCAGGGCGGTGAAGGCAAACCATTGTTCGCGCCAGTCGAGCCAGGGGGTAAACAGCATCACCGCGCCGGCACAGCCGGCAATCCCCAGGCCGATGCCGGCAAAGTGGATGCCCAGCTCGCTGCGGTGGTTGTGGCGGATGAGCCAATTCATGATGAGCCCGGTGCCCAGCAGCATGCCCGCCGCGCTGGTCAGGCCCGCCACATAGCGCGAGAGAGCCCACACCACCACGTTCGTGCTCAGGCCCATCACCAGGGTGCTGACAATGGCCAGCACCATGCCAATACGGTAGAGCCGGTCTTTCAGCACCAGGCTGCTGATGCGCGAGGCAATCAGGGCACCGCTCAGGTAACCGGCGTAGTTGATGGCCGCCAGCCAGCCGGCTTCTGCCACGCCCAGGCCGGCTTGTTGCTGCATCAGCGGCAGCAGTGGCGTGTAGGCAAACCGGGCCACCCCCAGCGCCAGAATCAGGCTGAAAATGCCGGCACTCAAAACCTTGAGACGTGTCACGGTAGGGCTCATGACTTCAGACCGCGCTCACCAAGGCCCGCACCGAGCCGAGCTGGCGGCGCGAGACAAACAAGGCGTCGTCCACGCCATCGAGCCGCACCGCCCAGCCCTCGCCTTCTTCGGGGTCGTGGTGTTTTTCCAGCGCCCGCACGGCACGCCTGGCCACCAGCGCATTGCGGTGGATGCGGATGAAGCGGCTGGCGTAACGGGCTTCCAGCTCGGCCAGTGAGCCCTCCAGCAAATGGCTTCGCCCGGCGGTGCGCACCGTGATGTATTTCAGTTCGGCTTTCAGGTACAGCACCTGCGCCAGCGGCACCCGCTCGGCACGGCCACGCTCCTGAATCACCAGCACGTCCCCGGCCGCTTCAGTGGCGGCTTCTGCAAGCTGGTGCCGCGCCCGTTCAATTTTTTGCAGCGCCGCCTGCAAGCGTTCCAGTCGCACCGGCTTGGTCAGGTAGTCCAGCGCTTCCAGATCGAAAGCCTGCACCGCGTGTTCGGCAAAGGCCGTCACAAAAACCACCGCAGGCGGCTGCGGCAACCGGCGCAGCGCCTGCGCCAGCATGAGTCCATCGGCGCCCGGCATGTGGATGTCGGCCAATACCGCATCCACCGCCTGGTGCTGCAAGAAATCGATGGCCTGCACCGCATTGACGGCCTCGCCCAGCACCTGGGCCGCAGGCTGGCGGCAGTCGCCCAGCAGCGATTTGAGCCGGCTGCGCGCCAGGCTTTCGTCGTCCACCACGAGCAC
>JALNWC010000049.1 GCA_023231075.1 Rhodoferax sp. | reverse complement strand
TGGAGCGCGTCGCCATGCACGTGGCCACGCTCAATGGCATGGCCACCGACATTGCGTTTTTGCAGGGCGCTGCCACCTACGGGCGGCTGCGCACCGCCATCATCAACGCCAGCCAACGCGCCTGTGGCAACCGCTTCGGCCGCGGCTGGCTGCGCCCCGGCACGGCCATGCCCGTCGCCGATGCGCTGCGGCAAGACCTGCTGCAGACGCTCAACGCGTTTGCGCCCCACTTTGCCGAAGTCAACCAGCTGATGCTCAGCGCACGCAGCGTCGCAGCCCGCTTGAAAGGCACCGGCGTGTTGACGACGCAGGCGGCGCAGGAGCTCGGCGTGACCGGCGTGACAGGGCGCGCCAGCGGCGTGGCGCTGGACGCGCGCTGCCAGTTACCCGGCGCTGTCTATGCGGCGCACCCCCTGCCCATGCTGACCGAGCCCGGCGGCGACTGCTGGGCGCGCATGACGCAGCGCATGCGCGAAGTGGAAACCTCCGTAGCCTGGCTGCAGCAACGCCTCGGCGACAACACGCTGGACCTGGCCAAGCTGCCCGCATCGCTGTCCATGACACCGCCGCCGCTCAAGCCCAATGCCCTGTGCCTCTCGCTGATCGAAGGCACGCGCGGCCCGGTGCTGCACGCGCTGGAAACCGACGCCCAGGGCGCGCTGCGCCACTACAAGGTGCAAGACCCGTCGCTGGCCAACTGGTTTGGCGAAGCGGTGGCGGTGCGCAACAACGGCATTTCCGACTTCCCGATCTGCAACAAGAGTTTTGACTTCTCGTACTGCGGCAACGACCTGTAAATCCGGGTGAACACCATGTTTCAAACCATCGCCGTGCGCAAATCCCAGGGCACCCAGTTCATTGCCGACCTGCGCGCGGCCCAGCCAGCGGGTTTTCGCGGCAAGCCGGTCATCAGCGATGCCGCCTGCGGCGACGGCTGCCAGGCCTGCGTGCAGGTTTGCCCCAGCCACGCCATCACGCTCAACGCCGCAGCTGCCGACCCGGTACGCATCGACCTGGGACGCTGCGTGCTGTGCGGCGACTGCGCGCCGGTCTGCCCCGGCGCCAAGCTCAGCTTCAGCAACGACGTCAAGCTCTGCGCCACCCGCCGGGAGGCCCTGACCATCAGCAGCGCCCACCCCGACATCGACCCGATCAAAGTCTCGGCCGAGTTGCACAAACGCTTTGGCCGTTCGCTCAAACTGCGTTCGGTATCGGCCGGCGGCTGCAATGGTTGCGAGATGGAAATCAACGCCTGGAGCAACGTCAACTTCGACATCGGCCGCTACGGCATCGACATCGTCGCCAGCCCGCGCCACGCCGACGGCCTGGTGCTGTCAGGCCCGATCACGCGCAACATGATGGCCGCGCTGCAAATTTGCTGGGAAGCCATCCCCGAGCCCAAACTGGTGATTGCCGTGGGCGCCTGCGCCATCTCGGGCGGCGTGTTTTCTGAGAGCGAAGCGCTGAACCGCGAATTTCTCGACCAATTCAAACCGTCGCTTTACGTGCCCGGCTGCCCGGCGCATCCGCTCACATTCATCAGCGGCATCATGGATTTGCTGGGGATTGCGTGAGTCGCACAACAATGCTTCCTTGTCGTTCCCTTTCTGACCTGGTGAAAATCATTGGCGACCTGGAGCGTGAAGGCATCACCTTTGAGAGCTTGAGCGAGAAAATCAACACCGGCTGTGCTTCCGGAAAGTTGCAGTTCCATGTGTTTGCCGCCTTGGCGGAGTTCGAGCGCAACTTGATCCGTGAGCGCACGATGGCCGGTCTGTCTGCTGCCCGAGCACGTGGCCGGATCGGTGGGCGAAAGCCGAAGCTCAACGAGAAGCAGATTCGGGAGATAAAGGCGCTGCTGGCCGACCCGGCGGCGCAGGTGAAGGACATCGCCGCGCGTTACGGGATATCGCGCACGACCCTTTACAAGCGTGTTGGTGTAGTGCAGTCAGCGTACCAGGCACGCTGAAAACCCTGGGTTTTATGTTTAGTTAATGACACAAATTTCATTAGTATCGATTGCATATTTCATAAATAAAGAACACAATTAGACCAACTCTTGTCAGTCAAACACATGAACACCCACACCATAGACACGTCGATTGCAAAACACATGGCCGAGTCCTCTGCGATTCGCGGTGCATCCATCATCGGCCAGCCGGGCGGCTGGTCTGTGGTCTTGAAGCTTGGTTTGCATGAGCGACCGCTTGGGATGCAGCGCAGCGATAAGCCGCGCATCTGGCGCAGTCTGGATCGTGCCGTGGCCTATCTCAAGAATGAGTTGCATATTGCCCGCTTTGATCTTCTGGATGCCACCAACCATTCGGTCGGTGAGCCGTTGGCTGGTAAGTCTCGCGTCGACGCATCCGAGCGGCTGCGTTTAGCGCACGAGTCCGCTGGACATGACAAGTGGTTTCGGGAGCAAGTGGATTTGGCAATTAAGGAAGCGGACGCACCGGATGCTCAGTGGGTATCGGCGGCTGACGCTAAATCCAGTTGGAAGCAAAAACGGGCTGAACTGATCAATTGCGCTGGCGGTTCCGTTTGATGCTGGTGTGGCTAAAGCGGGCGATCCACGACCGGGACGCTCAGCTTGACTACATCGCTCAGGACAACCCGCTGGCCGCCATCTCCCAAGGTGATCGCATCGATGAGCAAGTAGACATCCTTTTACAGCACCCTCAAATGGGTCGCCAAGGACGCAAGCAAGGCACCCGCGAGTTAGTCATCAGCCGTACACCATTCATTGTTGTGTATCGAATCAACGGCAAACGGATCGAATTGCTGCGTCTGCTGCATGGTTCGCAGAAGTGGCCCAAAGGCTGACAACTTGAATTGATCCAGGGCTCGGTGGAGCTTGTGGGTGAGTTGTCCATAAATCTATGGAGCGGCTGTTTATCCAAATTGCCGAATCCAAGAAATGAGTTCAGACAAAGCTCGACAGCATGCGCCGAATACATTCAGGCGATCAAAGCCGCAACCTGACAGCGCCGGTCGGCTGCACAACGCGCCGCCTCACGGCCTTCAAAATGCCGCGCAAAATGGCCAGCGGCGGTGGCGGGCAGCCGGCAATGACCTCATCGACCGGGATCACGTTGGACACGCGCCCGCAGCTGGCGTAGCTTTCGCCAAAGAGGCCGCCGTCACAGGCGCAGTCGCCCACGGCCACCACCAGTTTCGGTTCGGGTGTGGCGTCATAGGTGCGCTTCAAGGCGGTCTCCATGTTGCGCGAGACCGGGCCGGTCACCAGCAGCAGGTCGGCATGGCGCGGGCTGGCGACAAACTTGATTCCCAAGCCTTCGAGGTTGTAGTAGGGGTTGCCCAGGGCGTTGATTTCAAGTTCGCAACCGTTGCACGAGCCGGCATCGACCTCGCGGATGCTCAGGGCCTGGCCCAGAATGTCGAGCAACTCCTGCTGGATGCGCGCGGCTTGCGCGGCATCAATGGCGCCAATGTCGGGCGCGGGCTCGGTGCAAATACCGGTTTTGGCGATCTGCCTGACCACTTTCCAGATCATAGGTCTTGCCCTGAATAGCTGAGGTTGAACGACTTGTTGATGAGCGGGAAGTCAGGCACGATGTCGCCCATGATGGCGTGCTCCAGCACCGGCCAGTTTTGCGTTGAGGGGTCGTGCAAGTGGCAGCGCAGGATGCGGTTTTTTTGATCGGAACCCGCCAACTCCAGCGCCACGAACAGCTCACCGCGCCAGCCTTCGACCCAGCCCGCACCGCGCGTGGGCTGCCGTGGCAGGACCACCGGGCACAGCAGGTCGCCAATGGGCATCTCGACGAGGAGGCGCCGGATCAGGCGCAGGGATTCAAACACTTCGTCAAAACGCACCGCCACGCGGGCGGCCACATCGCCGTTATGGTGGGTGGCCATCACCACCGCCATGTCGCTGTAGGGCAGCCAGGGCTGGTCACAGCGCAGGTCCCAGCTCTGGCTGCTGGCGCGCCCGGCCAGACCCGTCAGGCCCAGCTGCGCGGCCAGTTCGGGCGCCACGCGCCCGGTGGTCATGAAACGGTCTTGCAAACCGGCGTGCGCCTCGTAAATGGTGAACAGGGTGCGCACTTCCTTTTCCACCGCGTCGCACTGCTGCAGCAGCAGCTCGCGCTGGGCCAGATCAACGTCGCAATTGACGCCGCCGGGCACGATGCAGTCCATCATCAGGCGGTGGCCAAAAACGGTTTTGGCCGCGCGCAACCAGTCTTCGCGCAGCCGCGAGAACTGCGCCAGACCAAAAGCAAAGGCCGCGTCGTTGCCCAGCGCACCCAGGTCGCCCAGATGGTTGGCGATGCGCTCACGCTCCAGCATCAGCGCGCGCAACCAGGCAGCCCGCTCGGGCACCGTGGTTTGCGTGGCCGATTCGAGCGCCATGCAATAGGCCCAGGCGTAGGCCACGGTGCTGTCGCCCGACACCCGCCCGGCCAGGCGGTGGGCTTGCAGCGGCGCCAGTTGCGTCATGCGCTGTTCGATGCCTTTGTGCGTGTAGCCCAGACGCTGCTCCAGGCGCAGCACTTTTTCCCCCACCACCGAAAAGCGGAAATGGCCGGGCTCGATGATGCCGGCATGCACCGGGCCCACGGCTATTTCGTGCACGCCGTCGCCGTCCACATGCACAAACGGGTAGTCGACGAGTTCGCCAGCCGCCAGCAGCGGCAACTTGTCCGGGTCCTGCTGCAAGGGGAAATGGTCTTGCGGCCAGGCGCCGTGATTGAGCCAGGCACGCGTGTCCTGGGCGTCCAGCGCGAACACGCCCGACAGGTCGGCGGCAGCCCGCTGCATGCGCGTGGCACACGGGAATACGCTGGCGAGGTCCGGGTAGACCCAGCGACCGCCCTGTTGCGCCAAGGGCAGCGACAGCCAGAACGCGCCTTCGAGCGTGACGTAAGCCGCGCCCATGCAGGCCTGCCCTGGCGCAGCGCTGTGACCGCTGATGTCGGCGGCGTCGCCCTGCTGAGCCGTCGGGCCGGCCCACAGCGCCAGCAAGCGGCCGCCTGCGTCGCGCACGGCGGTGGCGGCCATTTGCCATTGCGCTGGCGTCACCTGCGCATGCCAGACCGGCACCGGCGCGGGCAAGGCAGAAAATTCAAGGTCGAGTCCGGGAATCTGCATGCGCCTAGCCTCCCAGCATGCTGGCCGCTTGCACGTACCAGCCGTTCAGATAAGGGGGAATGTACAGGCCCAGCACCAGCGCCAGCGCCAGGTGCGTGAACACCGGAATCAGCGCGGGTGGATGCGCCAGCGGCTTCAGCGTGGAGTCGCCAAACACCATGGGCAGGACCCGGATCAGGATGGAGGCAAAGGCCACCCCCAGCGCCAGAAATAAAAACAGTGCCGCCCAGGGCTGCTCGCGCATGGCGGTGGTCAGAATCAGGAATTCGCTGGCAAAGACGCCGAACGGCGGCATGCCCAGAATGGCCATGACACCGAGCATCAGGCCCCAGCCCACGGTGGGGTTGACCTTGATCAGGCCGCGAATCTCGCTCATGAGCTGGGTGCCGGCTTTTTGCGTGGCATGGCCCACTGTGAAGAAAATGGCCGACTTGACCAGCGAGTGCACCGTCATGTGCAGCAGCCCGGCAAAGTTGGCCACCGGCCCGCCCATGCCAAAGGCGAAGGTGATCAGGCCCATGTGCTCGATGCTCGAATAAGAAAACATGCGCTTGACGTCTTTTTGCCGCGACAAAAAGAACGCCGCCACCGTCACCGAGAGCAGGCCAAAACCCATCATGAGCTGGCCCGCCATGGCCGTGCCCAGGGCGCCGTCGGCGAGCACCTTGCAGCGCAGCACCGCGTACATGGCCACATTGAGCAGCAGCCCCGAGAGCACGGCGGACACCGGTGTCGGACCTTCGGCATGCGCGTCGGGCAGCCAGCTGTGCAGCGGCACCAGGCCGATCTTGGTGCCGTAGCCAGTCAGCAAAAACACAAAGGCCAGCGACACGATGGTGGGGTCGAGCTGGCCCTTGATGTCCTTGAGGCTGGTCCAGAGCAGCGTGGCGTGCTCGGGGCCCAGCACTTTTTCGGCCGCCATGTAGAGCAGGATGGTGCCGAACAGCGCCTGCGCAATGCCCACGCCGCACAAAATGAAATACTTCCAGGCCGCCTCCAGGCTGGCGGTGGTCCGGTAGACGCTGACCAGCAGCACGGTGGTCAGGGTGGCGGCTTCCATGGCGACCCAGAGGATGCCCAGGTTGTTGGTGGTGAAGCCCAGCAGCATGGTGAAGCTGAACAACTGGTACATGCTGTGGTACAGGCGCATGCGTGGTGGCGTCATCTTGCCGTGGTCTTGCTCGATGCGCATGTAGGGCCGTGAAAAAATGGCGGTGGTCAGGCCCACAAAGGCGGTGAGCGTGACCAGGAACACATTGAGCGGATCAATGTAGAACTGCTTGTCCCAAACAAACTGGGGGCCGTGGTCCATCACCTGCGCAGTGAGCACGCAGGAGGCCAGAAAAGTCAGCAGACTGAAGCCCACATTGACGTCGCGGGCATAGGCACGGTGGCCGGTCAAGGCCAGCGCCAGTCCGCCCAGCAGCGGCACACCCAGAACAAAATAAAGGGCGTGCATGCTCATTCTTCCTTGAGCTTTTCAAGGTGGTGAATGTCCAGCGTGTCGAATTTCTCGCGGATCTGGAACATGAACACGCCCAGAATCAACACGCCCACCAGCACGTCGAGCGCAATGCCGAATTCAACAATCATGGGCATGCCGTTGGTGACTGCGGTGGCGGCAAAAATCAGGCCGTTTTCCATTGACAAAAAGCCGATCACCTGGGGCACCGCCTTGGAGCGGGTGATCATCATCATGAACGACAGCAAAATGCAGGCCAGGGCAATGCCGAGCGAGCCACCGGCCAGCGCGTCCGACAGGCGCGATACCGGCAGCGCCAGGCTGAACGAAAAAATCACCAGCGCAATGCCCACCAGCATGGTGGTGGGCACGTTCAACAGTGTCTCAACGTCCCAGCGCACATTGAGCTTGCGAATCAGGCGGTGCAGCATCCAGGGAATCAGAATCACCTTGAGCACCAGCGTGATCCCGCCCGACACATACAGGTCAGGCTGGTGCGTCGCATAGCCCAGCAAAAACGAGGTGATCACCAGGGCCACGCCCTGCATCATGAACAGGTTGATCAGCGAGACAATGCGCCGCTGCGAGATCATGGCAAACGACAGCAACAGGATCAGCGTGGCAAACAGGTTGATCAGCTGGGGCGCAAATTTGATCATCCGGCCCCCAGCAGGACATTGACCAGCAAACCAATCACCGCAATCAGAAACGCCGTGCCAAGAAACTCGGGCACCCGGAAGATGCGCATTTTGGCGCTCAGGGTTTCAATCAGGGCCAGCATCACGCCACCGATCGCCAGTTTGATCACCAGCACCGGCAAGGCCGGCAACAAGGCCAGCGGTGCATTGGCATCGGCCACGCCCCAGGGGAAAAACAGCGCCAGGCCAATGCAGGAGTAGGCAAACAGCTTCAGGCTGGCAGCCCATTCCAGCAGGGCCAGGTGACGCGCCGAATACTCCAGGATCAGCGCCTCGTGGATCATGGTCAGTTCCAGATGGGTGTCGGGGTTGTCCACCGGCACCCGGGCGTTCTCGGCCAGCGACACCATGACAAAAGCCACACCGGCCAGCAGCAGACTGGGGTAGATGGCGAGCTCCCGGTGCGCCAGTGTTTCCACCATGGTGGTGAGCGAGGTGGAGCGCGTGATCATGGAAGCGCAAAACAGGACCATCAGCAAGGCCGGTTCGGCCAGAAAGCCCACCAGCATTTCACGGCGCGCGCCCAGTGACCCAAACGCCGTGCCCACATCCATGGCCGCCAGGGAAATGAACACCCGCGCCAGCGCAAACAGGCCCACCAGGGCGATCGCGTCTGCCGCGGGCGACAGGGGCAGGTCGGTCGACAGCGTGGGAACGATGGCGCAGGCCAGCAGCATGCAGCTGAAAATGATGTAGGGCGCGGTGCGGTACAGCGGCGAAGCGTGCTCGGCCATCACCGATTCCTTGTTGAACAGTTTGTGCAGCATGCGGTAGGGTTGCAGCAAGCCCGGCGCCGACTTGTTTTGCAGCAGCGCACGGCATTGGTTGACCCAGCCCGTGAGCAGGGGTGCCAGCAACAGCGCCGTCACGAGCGCCAGCAATTGCGAAAAAACGCCCAGCCAGCTCATCGTTTCACCACCAGCAAGACCACAATCAGCGTGACAAAGCTGTACATCAGGTACACCGAAATGCGGCCCTGTTGCAACAGCCCGACGATCCTTGAAATGCGCTCCACCAAAGCGGCCAGCGGCAGGTACAAGCCATACCAGAGCGGATCTTCCGCCGTGACTTTGTAACTGGGTTGCGGGTCAAAGGCGCTCGGCAGTTGTCGCTTCATGCGGAAAAATGGCTCAAAAATCTGCCGGATCGGCTGGCCAAAACCTTCGGCGGTATCCTGCATGCGCGGGGTTTGCCAGGGGTAACCGCAGTCCCAGGGCGGCACCCGGCGCAGGCGTCCGTGGTAGAGCTTGCGCACCAGCACAAACGCCAGGCCAAAACTGGCCAGCACACCCAGCAAAAAGATCGTCGGCGCGTAGCTGGCGCGCTCGACGCTGACCGGCACCAGCAACCAGCCATTGTCCGCCACCGTGTGCGCCAGCCCCGCCCCCACCAGCCATCGGGTGGTCGGGTCGATCACGGCAATGACCTGGTTGGGAAACAGGCCCAGCACCACGCAGCCCAGTACCAGCCACAGCATGCCCAGACGTTCCCAAGAGCCGGCATCGTGCGCGTGCGACAGGCTTTCCTCGCGCGGCTGGCCCAGAAAAATCACGCCAAAATACTTGACCATGGTGTAGCCCGAGAGCGCTGCCACCAGTGCAATCAAGGCGGCCATCACCGGCACCAGCATATCGAGGAAAAAACTGGGCAAGCCGGTGGTGAACAGGAAGCTTTGCAACAGCAGCCATTCGGCCACAAAACCACCAAACAGAGGCAGTCCGGCACAGGCCAGCACCCCGATCAGGGTCGTCCAGGCCACCCAGGGCATATAGCGCATCAGGCCGCCAAGCTTGCCCAGGCTGCGCTCGCCGGTGGCGTGCATCACGGCCCCGGTGCTGCAAAACAGCAGGCTCTTGAAAAAGGCGTGGGCCAGCATCTGGTACATGGCCGCAGTCAATGCCAGCGCCGACAAGGCCTTCATGTCATAAGCCAAAAACAACAGCGACAAGCCCAGACCCGCACACATCAGACCGATGTTTTCAATGCTTGAATAGGCCAGCAAGCGTTTCATTTCCACCTGCACGGTCGAGAACACCACGCCAAACACGGCAGTGACGAGGCCCAGCCCCATCAGCAGCACGCCCCACCACCAGATCTGCTCCTGCAACAAATCAAAAGCAACGCGAAGCAAGCCGTAGAGCGCGATCTTGAGCATGACGCCGCTCATCAAGGCGG
Source organism: Rhodoferax sp. (assembly GCA_023231075.1). Taxonomy (GTDB): domain Bacteria; phylum Pseudomonadota; class Gammaproteobacteria; order Burkholderiales; family Burkholderiaceae_C; genus Rhodoferax. The sequence continues at coordinate 1,841 of JALNWC010000049.1, read as the reverse complement.
AAAATGGTGACGGCGCCGCCGGATGCGCCTCGGGCAACCAGACGTGCAGCGGCAACAAGCCCGCCTTGGCACCAAAACCAAACACCGCCAGCACAAACGCCAGTGAGCCCCAGAAGGGCGTCAGGTGCTGCGCCCGCATGTTGGCAAAGGTGTAGTCGCCGGTGTTGGCCTGCAGCAAACCAAAGCACAGCAAGATACCCAGGGCACCGATGTGCGCAATCAGCATGTAGAGGTAGCCGGCGTTGCGGATTTCTGGAATGCGGTGGTTGACGAGCACCAGAAAAAAGGATGAAAAAGCCATGGTTTCCCACGCCACCATGAACACATAAGCGTCGTCAGCCAGCACCACCATGGCAATGCTGGCCAGAAACACGTGGTATTCCAGGCAGATCAGACCCGGCGGCGTGCCCTCACCCTGGCGAAAATAGCCTGCAGCAAAGGCCGACACGCCGGCCGAAACACCGCCAATCAGGATCAAAAAGAAGGCCGACAGGCTGTCCAGACGCAAATGAAAGGGAAGCTGCGGCAGGCCCAGCGGCAAAATGGCGGTTTCCGGGCCACTGAACACCGCGCTCAGCGCCACCCCCAGCAGCAGCAGTGAAAAAACCACACCCAGCGGAAACAGCACCATGGCCACCAACCTGAAACGCCGCAGCGCCAGCACGCCGAGGACCCCGATCAGCAACCAGGCCAGCACCACGACCAGTACCCAGTCCAGATGGACCCAGGTCGCAAGATGGAGTGATGAAGTCATGGGCCGGGTCGGGTGTCGGTGTCTAAGGGATGTTGGATATTACACCCGACTTAAGTTGGTCAGGCCGATGGCACCAGCGCACGCCGTTAGAATCTCCTCAAGAGGTTATTGCCATGTACATTTTTTACCGCCCCCTTTATAAATCCGATGCCACCGAGTTCATCGAGCAGCTCGTTGCCAAAGACCCCGGCCTCGAAGCGCGCCAGCGCGAGGGCCGCGAATTGCTCTGGGACAAGCCGGTCAACCGCGAGGCCTGGCAAGAGTTCCGTGCCGCGCAGGTCGCGCAAAAACCTTACGTTTATCTGAACGAAGGCAAGAAATAATTTTTGCCCACCGCCCTTGCCACAAGGGCGGGCCAACGCTCACCTAGCATCTCAATGCTTTCATGGTTGATACAACCACCTTGAACGCTGGCGAACACCCCGTCCTGGCCGACATGCCCTTGGTGGTGGATCAGGTGGCCGTGGCGCGACTCTACGGTGAGCCGCTGTTTGCCATGCCGCAGGATTTGTACATCCCGCCGGATGCGCTGGAGGTTTTTCTGGAGGCCTTTGAAGGCCCGCTGGATTTGCTGCTCTACCTGATTCGCAAGCAAAATTTCAACATTCTGGACATCCCCATGGCCGGCCTGACGCGTCAGTACCTGAGCTATGTGGACGAAATCCGGCACCGCAACCTGGAGCTGGCCGCCGAATACCTGCTGATGGCGGCCATGCTGATCGAAATCAAGTCACGCATGCTGCTGCCGCCCAGGCAGGTGGCTCATGGCCAGGAGGCCGAAGACCCGCGTGCCGAACTGGTGCGCCGCCTGCTGGAATACGAGCAGATGAAACTGGCGGCGGCCCAGCTCAACGCCCTGCCCCAGTTGGGACGCGATTTTTTGCGCGCCCAGGTCTACATCGAGCAATCCCTGGCACCGCGCTTTCCTGACGTGGCCTTGAGCGACCTGCAGCAAGCCTGGCAGGCCATTCTGAAACGCGCCACGCTGGTGCAACACCACCGCATCACGCGCGAAGAACTGTCGGTGCGCGAGCACATGAGCCTGGTGCTGAAGCAATTGCAGGGCCGGCGCTTTGTCGAGTTCGAG
>JALNWC010000048.1 GCA_023231075.1 Rhodoferax sp. | reverse complement strand
GGTTTCGCCCTCGTTCACGGTGACAAAGGCCTTGCCTGCTTTCTGGCGCGAAACCATGTTGGCCACCGTGGCGGTAAATCCGTAAGCCGCCGAGTTGCTCAGCAACAAAGTGGCTTCCACCGGCCCGGCAAAGTAAGACAACAGCTGGGTGCCCGCCTCGAGTTCGATCAGGCTGGTGATCGGCTGGCCGTCACCGCGGCCGCCGGGCAGCAGCGCCACCGCCACCGAATAGACCCGGCCGTTGGAACCGAAGGCCAGCAGGGTGTCGACGCTGCGGCATTCGAACGTGCCATACAGCGCATCGCCCGCCTTGAAGGTGTACTCGGGCGCGGCAGAGCCATTGAGCCGGTCGCGCGCCCAGCCTTTTTGGGTGCGCACCCAGCCCTTCTGGCTCACCACCACGGTCACAGGCTCGTCCACCACCTTGACTTCAAGCACCACTTTTTTATCGGCCTGGATCAGCGTGCGGCGGGCATCGGCAAAGGTCTTGGCGTCGGCCTCGATTTCCTTCACCATCAGGCGGCGCAGCGCTGCCGGGCTGGCCAGAATTTCTTCCAGCTTGTGCTGTTCGTCACGCAAGCCGGTCAGTTCCTGCTCGATCTTGATGGCCTCCAGCCGCGCCAATTGACGCAGACGAATTTCCAGAATGTCCTCGGCCTGCCGCTCCGACAGGTGAAAGCGCGCGATCAGGGCCGCTTTGGGCTCGTCGGCCTGGCGGATGATGGCAATCACCTCGTCGATGTTGAGCAGCACCAGTGCCCGGCCCTCCAGAATGTGGATGCGGTCCAGCACCTTGGCCAACCTGTGGCGCGTGCGCCGCTCGATGGTGGTCTGCCGAAAGGCAATCCACTCGGTGAACATCTGGCGCAGCGACTTGAGCGTGGGCCGGCCATCAAGCCCGATCATGGTCAGGTTGATCGGGCTCGACGTTTCCAGGCTGGTGTGCGCCAGCAAGGTGTTGATGAGTTCCTGCTGGCCGATCTTGCTGGTCTTGGGCTCGCACACCAGGCGCACCGCCGCGTCCTTGCTGGATTCGTCGCGCACCCCGTCGAGCACCGACAGCACGGTGGCCTTGAGCTGGTTTTGCTCCAGCGACAGGGCTTTTTTGCCGGCCCTGATCTTGGGGTTGGTCAGCTCTTCAATTTCTTCGAGCACGCGCTGGGTGCTGACACCGGGCGGCAACTCGGTCACCACCAGTTGCCACTGGCCGCGCGCCAGCTCTTCGATCTTCCAGCGCGCCCGGCATTTCAAGGAGCCGCGACCGGTGCGATAGGCCTCGGCAATCTCGGCGGCACTGCTGATGATCTGGCCGCCGCCGGGAAAGTCCGGGCCGGGCAGCAGGGCAAACAATTCCTCGTCGGAGAGGTTCGGCGTCTTGATCAGCGCCACGCAAGCGTCGGCCACCTCGCGCAGGTTGTGGCTCGGGATTTCGGTGGCCAGGCCCACGGCAATGCCGCTGGCGCCGTTGAGCAGGGCAAACGGGAGGCGCGCCGGCAACTGCTTGGGTTCCTCGGTGGAGCCGTCGTAATTGGGTGAAAAATCGACCGTGCCCTCGTCGATTTCGTCGAGCAGCAGGCTGGTGATTCTGGCCAGCCGCGCTTCGGTGTAGCGCATGGCGGCCGCGCCGTCGCCGTCACGGCTGCCAAAGTTGCCCTGGCCGTCGATCAGCGGGTAGCGTTGCGAAAAGTCCTGCGCCATGCGCACCAGCGCGTCGTAGGCGGCACTGTCGCCGTGCGGGTGGTACCGCCCTAACACATCACCCACCACGCGCGCGCATTTGACCGGTTTGGCGCCGGTGTTGCCGTTGGCGCCGCCAAAACCCAGGCCCATGCGGCTCATGGCGTACAGGATGCGCCGCTGCACCGGTTTTTGGCCGTCGCACACATCGGGCAGGGCGCGTCCCTTGACCACGCTCAGCGCATATTCCAGGTAGGCCTGCTGGGCGTAGGTGGCCAGGTTCAGCGCGTCGTCGCCCTCGGGTGGGGCCGGGGGGGTCATCGTGAGTTGATCAGTCATAACAAACCAGTTTCAAAAAAATTCAAACACACATCATCGTGCCAGGTAACCCGCGAGGCAGGCCCTTTGGGCGGCCTCCTCATACTGGAGTACCAGAAATCGTCAGCCCCCCAAAGGGCCTACCTCGCTAGTCGCATTGGTACACAAACCTCGTCAATCAAAACACCGCTCAAAGTCAAGTTCTCGGTTTGGGGTTCGCGGTTTTGAAACTCTGATCAAGCACCCACTTATCAGCGCTGTGACTGGCTTGGGTGGTCACCGATTTCTGGTACCCCAGTTGAGAGGTGGCCGCCCAAGGCAGTCACGGCGCAGCGCGCACCGAATAAATCTCGCACGGCCGCATCTGTCCTTGAACCCCGGATTTCCTGGATGCCGGATCAGGTCCGGCATGACAAATCGAGCGACAAACGACCTGCCGGAGTGCCTAAACATCAATCTCCACCGAATCCCCATGCAACTCCATCAGTTCCCGCCGCGCCGCCGCCTCGCCCTTGCCCATCAGCTTGGTCATGAGTTCCGACGTCTGCAGCACACTCAAGCTGCCCAGATGCACCGGCAGCAACCTACGGGTGTCGGGGTTCAGCGTGGTGTCCCACAACTGCTCGGCGTTCATTTCACCGAGGCCCTTGAAACGGCTGATGGTCCAGGCGGCTTCGCGCACGCCCTCTTTGCGCAGCTTGTCCAGAATGGCGGTGAGTTCGCCTTCGTCGAGCGCATAGGCCTTGGACGCCGGCTTCTTGCCGCGCGCTGGCGCATCGACGCGAAACAACGGCGGACGGGCCACAAAGACATGGCCGGTGTCGATGAGCTTGGGAAAGTGCCTGAAAAACAAGGTCAGCAGCAGCACCTGGATGTGCGAGCCATCGACGTCGGCATCGCTCAAAATGCAAATCTTGCCGTAGCGCAGGCCGCTCAGGTCCGGGGTGTCATCGGGGCCGTGCGGATCGACGCCAATGGCCACCGCAATGTCGTGGATTTCGTTGTTGGCAAAGAGGCGGTCGCGGTCCACCTCCCAGGTGTTGAGCACCTTGCCGCGCAAGGGCAACACCGCCTGGCTTTCCTTGTTGCGGCCCATTTTGGCGCTGCCGCCCGCCGAGTCGCCCTCGACCAGAAACACCTCGTTCTCGGCGATGTCGCGGCTCTCGCAATCGGTCAGCTTGCCCGGCAACACCGCCACGCCCGAACCCTTGCGTTTTTCGACTTTCTGACCGGCTTTCTGGCGGCTTTGCGCGGCCTTGATGGCAATCTCGGCCAGCTTTTTGCCGTATTCGACGTTCTGGTTCAGCCACAGCTCCAGCGCCGGGCGCACGAAGCTGGACACCAGCCGCACCGCATCGCGCGAATTCAGGCGCTCCTTGATCTGGCCCTGAAACTGCGGGTCGAGCACCTTGGTGGACAGCACATAACTGGCGCGAGCGAAGACGTCGTCGGGCAGCAATTTGACGCCTTTGGGCAGCAGCGAATGCATTTCGACAAAACCCTTGACCGCCGTGTACAAGCCCTCGCGCAAGCCCGACTCGTGGGTGCCGCCGGCCGGCGTCGGGATCAGGTTGACATAACTTTCGCGCACCGGCTGGCCGTCTTCGGTAAAGGCCACGCACCAGGCCGCGCCCTCGCCTTCGGCAAAACTGTCGTTGTTGGCGTCAGCGAAACCCTCGCCTTCAAACAAGGGAATGACGGGCTCGCCGGTCAGGGTTTGCGTGAGGTAGTCGCGCAGGCCGCTCTTGAACAACCAGGTTTGCGTCTCCTTGTTCTTGTCCTGCACCAGCGTCACCGTCACACCCGGCATCAGCACCGCCTTGCTGCGCAGCAGGTGCTCCAGATGCGCCATGGGCCAGGTCAGGGATTCAAAATATTTGCCATCGGGCCAGACCCGCACCGTGGTGCCCGACTTGCGGTCGCCCTCGCCCGCCGGTCGCACGCTCAGGGGCTCGATCACGTCGCCACCGGCAAACACCAGGCGCGCCACCTGGCCTTCGCGGTAGCTGGTGGCTTCCAGACGCAGCGACAAGGCATTGGTCACGCTCACCCCCACGCCATGCAGGCCACCGGAAAAACTGTAAGCCCCACCCTTGCCCTTGTCGAACTTGCCACCGGCGTGCAACTGGGTGAACACCAGCTCGATCACCGGCGCGTGCTCGGTCGGGTGCAGGCCGAACGGGATGCCGCGGCCATCGTCTTCAACGGTGATCGAGCCGTCGGCGTGCACGATGGTCTTGATCTTCTTGCCATGCCCGGCCAGCGCTTCGTCGGCGGCGTTGTCGAGCACTTCCTGAATCACGTGCATCGGGTTGTCGGTGCGGGTGTACATGCCCGGACGCTGCTTGACCGGCTCCAGGCCTTTCAGGACACGGATCGAGTTTTCGGAATATTCGGGGTTGACGGTAGAGGGTTTGCTTGCCATAGCGGCGCATTGTAATCAGGCAACTTTGCTACAACTGGATAAATACCCAGCCCTCAATTAAAGCGCGCGATGCCGGGCACGGAGTAACATCCGGAGCCGAGGGAAAACCCTGTATCCCTTTATTTTTCACATGAACCCGGACCTTTGACCATGCAGCTTACCCAAAACCATTCCGTTTCACTTCGTCTCACTGCCGTTGCCGTGTTGGCTCTGACCGCTGGCCTGGCCGGCGCCCAGGACGTGCAGACGGTGCGCATTGCCCACGCCGGCCCCACCTCGGGTGGCATTGCCCACATCGGCAAGGACACCGAAAACGGCGTGCGCATGGCGATCGACGAAATCAACACCCAGGGTATCGTCATTAACGGCAAGAAGATCAAGTTCGAACTGGCAGCCGAGGACGACGCAGGCGATCCGCGTCAAGCCACCGCCGTGGCACAAAAGCTGTGCGACTCCAAAGTCGCGGGCGTGGTGGGGCACCTGCAGTCGGGCACCACCATCCCGGCTTCCTCGGTGTACAACAAATGCGATTTGCCGCACATCACCGTGGCCGCCACCAACCCTGACGTGACCAAGCGCGGCTACGCCACCACCTTCCGCCTGATTGCCGACGACAACGCCCTGGGTGCGGCGCTGGCCGTGCATGCCAGTGACAAGCTCAAACTCAAAACGGTCGCCGTGATTGACGACCGCACAGCCTATGGCCAGGGCCTGGCCAACGTCTTCAAGGCCACCGCCAGGCAAAAGGGCATGCAGGTCGTAGCCGAGGAATTCACCACCGACAAGGCCACCGATTTCATGGCCATCCTGACCAACATCAAGAGCAAGAAACCAGATGCCGTCTTTTACGGTGGTCTGGACTCCCAGGCCGGCCCGATGCTGCGCCAGATGGACCAGTTGGGCATGGCCAATGTCAAGTTTTTTGGCGGTGACGGCCTGTGCACCGAGAAGCTCGGCGCGTTGGCCAGCAAGGCACCCACGCTGAAAAACGTGACCTGTGCCACCGGCGGTGCCTCGGTCGAAAAAATGCAGGGGGGCGCAGCCTGGAAGAAAAAATACGACGCCCGCTTCCCCGGCCAGTTCCAGATTTACAGCCCTTATGCCTACGATGCGACCTTCGTTTTGGTCGATGCCATGAAACGCGCCAAGTCGGTTGACCCCGTGGTCTATGCCCCGTTCATCGGGAAAACCAAGCTCAAGGGCATCACCGCCAACATCGCGTTCACACCAAAAGGGGAGTTGACCGTACCCGCGGTGACGCTTTATGTGTTCAAGAACAATGTGCGCGCTGAAATGAATTAAGGGTTCGCAGGCGCAGTGCGGGTCCAGTTCGGTATATTCCACGCATGCCGCATTCCGCCAAAAAACTCTCCATGACCCAGGTGCTGGCGTGCGGCGCCGCCATCGTCACGATTTCCATGGGTATCCGCCACGGCTTCGGGCTGTGGCTGCAACCCATGACGCAGAGCCTGGAATGGAACCGCGAAACCTTTGCTTTTGCCCTGGCCGTTCAAAATCTGACCTGGGGATTGACCGGCATTTTTGCCGGCATGCTGGCCGACCGCTTTGGCGCTTTCCGCGTCATCGTGGGGGGTGCGCTGCTGTATGCCCTGGGGCTGTTGGGCATGGCTTATGCCACCACGGCGCTGCTGCTGAGCCTGAGCGCAGGCGTGCTGATTGGCATGGCCCAGGCGGGCACCACTTACGCCATCATTTACGGTGTCATTGGCCGCAACATCAGCGCCAGCAAGCGCTCCTGGGCCATGGGCGTGGCGGCGGCGGCGGGCTCCTTTGGCCAGTTCCTGATGGTGCCGACCGAAGGTTTCCTGATCGACAGCCTGGGCTGGCAACAGGCCCTGGTGGCGCTGGCGCTGGCCGCGCTGCTGATCATGCCGCTGGCCTGGAGTTTGCGTGAGCCGGGCTTCAGGGGCGGCGCCGGGCATTTCCGCGAGCAGTCCATCATGCAAGCGCTGCGTGAGGCCTTTCGCTACCGCAGCTTCCAGTTGCTGATGGCCGGTTATTTTGTCTGTGGTTTCCAGGTGGTGTTCATTGGTGTGCACATGCCGAGCTACCTGAAAGACCAGGGACTCGCGTCCAGCGTGGCCAGCTATTCGCTGGCGCTGATTGGCCTGTTCAATGTGTTTGGCTCCTATGCCGCAGGCGTGCTGGGCCAGCGCATGCAAAAGAAATACATTCTGGCCTTCATTTACTTGACGCGCGCTGTCGTCATCAGCATCTTTTTGCTGGTGCCCTTGTCGCCCATGAGCGTCTATGTGTTCTCTGCGGTCATCGGCCTGCTGTGGCTGTCCACCGTGCCACCGACCAATGCCATGGTGGCGCAGATTTTTGGCGTGGCGCATTTGTCCATGCTCGGTGGCTTTGTCTTTTTCAGCCACCAGATCGGCTCCTTCATGGGGGTCTGGCTGGGCGGCTATTTGTTTGACCGCACCGGCAGTTACGACATCGTCTGGTACATCGCGATTGCCCTGGGCGTGCTGGCCGCGCTGGTCAATTTGCCGATCAAGGAAGCCGCCATTGTGCGCACGCCTGTGCCTCAGGGGGCCTGATGCCATGAAACCGGTCCAGAAAGTCTTGCTCTACACCGGCTTGGCGGTGGTGCTGGGGCTGGTGTTTGCCATGTACACCCGGACCGACTTTGTCATGACGCTGACCAATCAGGTGTGGGGTTGCTTTTAGTGTCGGATCACCATTTGAGCGCGCCCTCTGACTGGGTGCAACGCTGGCAGCACCTGATGCCACCCGGTGCGCGCGTGCTGGACGTGGCTTGCGGCTCGGGGCGCCACATGGCATGGCTGGCAAATCTGGGCTGCCATTGCACCGGCATCGACCGCTCGGCGGAGGCACTGGCCGAGGCCAGCCACTACGGCGACACGGTCCAGGCCGACATCGAAGGCGGCCCCTGGCCCCTGATGCAGCACGGTTTGCCACAGCCCTTCGACGTGGTGCTGGTCACCAATTACCTGTGGCGACCGCTGTTTCCGGTGCTGCTGCACAGTCTGGCACCGGGTGGCTTGCTGCTTTATGAAACCTTTGCCCAGGGCAACGAGACCGTGGGCAAACCGGCCCGGCCCGATTTTTTGCTGCACACGGGCGAATTGCTGCAGTTGTGCCAGAGCCTGCGCATGGTGGCGTTTGAGGATGGTTTTTTGCCGCGCCCGGAACGCTTTGTGCAACGCATTGCGGCTTTCAGGCAGCCGCATGCCCCTGAAGCCGGTCGGCCACCCACGCGCTACCCACTCTCGCTAAAATGAGCGGCTAATCTATTTACCCTGCACAAGATGTCACATCCAAAGCCTACTCTCACCGGCAGTATTGTTGCCCTGGTCACCCCCATGCACCCTGACGGCAGCGTGGACTACCCGGCGCTGCGCAAACTGATCGACTGGCACATTGCCGAGGGAACGGATTGCATTGGCGTGGTCGGCACCACTGGTGAATCGCCCACCGTCAGCGTCGAAGAGCACCGCGAAATCATCCGTGTCGCCGTAGAGCAGGCCAACAAACGCGTGCCGATCATGGCCGGCTGCGGCTCCAACTGCACCGCCGAAGCCGTTGAACTGACCAAATTCGCAAAAAAAGTGGGCGCGGATTACCAGTTGCAGGTGGTGCCTTACTACAACAAGCCGACCCAGGAAGGGCAGTACCAGCACTTCAAGGCCATCGCCGAAGCCGTTGACCTGCCCATGGTGCTGTACAACGTGCCCGGGCGCACGATGGCAGACATGGCCATTGAAACGGCGTTGCGCCTGGCCCAGGTGCCCGGCATCGTGGGCATCAAGGAAGCCACCGGCAACATCGACCGGGCCCAATGGCTGATTCGTGAAGCCCCCAAGCACTTTGCCATTTACTCAGGCGATGACCCCACTGCCGTGGCGTTGATGCTGTGCGGTGGCCATGGCAACATCAGCGTCACGGCCAATGTGGCCCCGCGCCTGATGCACCAGCTGTGCCTGGCCGCCCTCGCCGGCGATGTGAAACGCGCCATGGAAATCCAATTCAAGTTGATGCCGCTGCACAAGAACCTGTTTGTCGAAGCCAACCCCATTCCGGTGAAATGGGCCGTGGCGCGCATGAACCTGTGCGGTGGCACCCTGCGTCTGCCCATGACGGAGCTGAGCCCCGCCAACGTGCCGATAGTGGAAGCTGCCTTGCGCGACCTTGGCCTGCTTTGACGCCAGGCTGGTCCTTTTTTCATCTGTTGAACTGATCTTTGACCCGAAGGAATTTTTGTGAACCCTTTTTCCAGACTTGTAATCCTTGGCCTGACCCTGACACTGGGCGCCTGCTCGGTGCTGGAAACCGACAAGGTGGACTACAAGAGCGCCGGCAAGGCGCCCACACTTGAAGTGCCTCCCGACCTGACCCAGCTGTCGCGCGAATCGCGTTATGCCGTACCTGGTGCTGCAGTCAGCGCCTCCAGCTTTCAAATCGGTCAGTTGGCGACACAAGCCACGCCCACGGCGGCAACGTCCCTGGGCGATGTGCGCATCGAGCGTGCCGGCACCCAGCGCTGGCTGGTGATCAGCCGACCGGCCGACAAATTGTGGGAGCCCGTCAAAGACTTCTGGATCGAAAACGGCTTTTTGCTGGTGATGGACCAGGCCAATCTGGGCATCATGGAAACCGACTGGGCTGAAAACCGGGCCAAAATCCCGCAGGACATCATCCGCAGCACCATTGGCAAGGTCTTTGATTCGCTGTATTCCACCGGTGAGCGCGACAAATTCCGCACCCGTCTGGAGCGCAACGCCAGCGGCGGCACCGACATCTTCATCAGCCACCGCGGCATGATCGAGGTTTACAGCGGCGCCAGCAAAGACCAGACCGTGTGGCAACCCCGCGCGGCCGACCCCGAGCTCGAAGCCGAATTTTTGCGCCGCCTGATGGTCAAGCTGGGCATTTCCGAAGAACAATCCAAAGCCCTGGTCGCGGCCGGGCCGACAAGCCAGGTCGCCCGGATTGAGACCGTCAACGGCCAGCCCGTGCTGCGCCTCGACGACGAATTTGACCGCGCCTGGCGCCGGGTGGGTCTGGCGCTGGACCGCACCAACTTCACCGTCGAAGACCGTGACCGCAGCAAAGGCATTTACTTTGTGCGCTATGTGGCGCCCAAGGCAGACAAGGCCGAACCTGGCTTCTTCGGCAAACTCTTTGGTTCTGACAAACCCGACAGTGCACCGCAAAAGTTCAGGATTTCAGTGCTGAGCCAGGGCACGACGAGCACGGTGTCGGTACACAACGCCGATGGCAGCCCTGCCGCCGCCGCAGACGCCCAGCGCATCGTGAAAGTGCTGGCGGACGACCTCAAGTAAGGTCCCGGAAAACGTGAGCCATCGGCCCGAGGCGGGCCTCCCACAAAGGCATCGAGATTCTTGTGGGAGCGGCGCCCTCGCCGCGATGGCCCTGTTATCTCAGTCCAGCCAGTGGGTGAACTCTGACACGGGCACGCGCGGGGTGTGGAAGCTGTTCACCGGCTGATCGGCATCAGCGTAACCCAGCGACATGCCGCATAGCAGCTTTTCATCAGCACCCGCGCCAAGGTGCGGCATGATGATGCTGGCAAAACCGTTCCAGGCCGCCTGCGGGCAGGTATGCAGGCCACGGGCGCGCGCCGCCACCATGATGTTCTGCAGGAACATGCCGTAATCAAGCAGCGAGCCGCGCCCCATGACGCGGTCGATGGTGAACATCAGGCCGACCGGCGCGTCAAAAAACCGGTAGTTACGTTGGTGCTGCGCGTGCATCTTGTCCTTGTCGCCCTTGCCGATGCCGAGCAAGTTGTACAGGCCCCAGCCATTTTCGCGGCGCCGGTCGATGTAGGGACTCACCCACTTTTCGGGGTAATAGTCATATTCTTCGCGGTACTGGGCGGCCAGCGCCGGGTTGGCACGCAGCGCATCATGGGCGGCACAGACCTTGTCCACCAGGCTGTCACGGCTCTGGCCCTGCAGCACATACACCTTCCAGGGTTGGGTGTTGGTGCCCGAAGGCGCCCGGCTTGCCACCTGCAGGATGTCCTGCAGCATCTGCTGCGGCACGGCTTGGCGGGTAAAGGCGCGGGTGGACATGCGCGAGGTGATGGCGGAGTCGACGATGGCGACATGCCGATCGGCATCGGGAAAGTTCTCGGTGGACAAAAGCGTTTCTCCAAATTGATTTGAGGGATCAGGAGCCACTATTTTCGCTCTTTGAGCAAGTCGCGCAAACGCTTGGGCGCGGGCACCAGCGGGGTGCGGCTGCGCGTCCAGGCGCCCTGGTCGGACGGTGACAGGGCGCGGCCCCGACTCATGAACCACGACGCCAGCTTGTACAGGCCGGTGCGGCCATAGACTTGCGCCCAGACATTCCAGACCGCGCTGCCGGCCACGGTGCGCCCGGCGCCGCTGCCGCGCAAGGTGGCGTCTTCGCTCTCGGGCTTGGCTTGCGATTCGTTGCGCAGGCGCACCAGGATGTCGGTGATCGGGATCTTGACCGGGCACACCTCCACACAGGCGCCGCACAGGGTCGAGGCAAAGGCCAGCGGGTAGGTGGCGTCCAGCCCCAGCATGTGCGGCGAGATGATGGCGCCGATCGGGCCCGGATAGGGGGTGCCGTAGGCGTGGCCGCCAATGCGCGCGTACACCGGGCAGTGGTTCATGCAGGCGCCGCAGCGGATGCACTTGAGGGTTTCGCGCAGTTCCTCATCGGCATAGGCCTGGGTGCGGCCGTTGTCGAGCAGGATCAGATGCACTTCTTCCGGGCCATCTTTTTCACCGGGCTGGCGCGGGCCGCTGATCAGGTTGAAATAGGTGGTGACCGCCTGACCCGTGGCCGAGCGCGACAACAGGCTGTAGAGCGGCGGCACGTGTTCCAGCTTTTCCACCACTTTCTCAATGCCGGTGATGGCAATGTGCACCTTGGGCACGGTGGTGCACATGCGGCCGTTGCCTTCGTTCTCGACCAGACACAGGGTGCCGGT
>JALNWC010000047.1 GCA_023231075.1 Rhodoferax sp. | reverse complement strand
GGCGAACGAGATTTTGTGGATTTGCTGGATGGTTTTCAGAGGGAAAAGAGCCCCTTTTATGCCACTTTCCTCTGATCGGTCATGAATGAAACAACGGCCAATTCTTGGCCTCCGAAGCCAAGGCTATTTCCAGCTTGCGACTGGAGAATACCCCGGTTGAGTAGCCGTACACCAGGTTGGCCAGCAAGGTCGCTGGGTGGTGCGCCTTGGAGCCTCGCCCTGCATATTGGCGGGTCACTATCTGCAAATCACCCATGAAACCTCGAGCTATTCAACAGCACCCAAGCCTATTGGCACCCAATGGTTGATCAAAGCACCGCCCACAATCAGCCAAATGAACAAAATTGATGCCAGTAACAAAGGTTTCATGCCCGCCTTGCGGATCGAAGAAATATGCGTGGCAAGACCTAAAGCCGCCATGGCTGTGGCCAGCAGTGCCGTGTCAATCGTGGTCAGCGCCACAACCAGCTGGGATGGCAGCCAATGCAGGGAATTGAACAGCACCACACCGACAAAGGCAAAAGCAAACCATGGCACAGTTATTTTTGCGCGGGCATCCTTGCCACCCGTGGCAGATCGATCGCGCGCCAGCCAAACCGACAGCAGGAGCAGGAATGGGGCCAGCATCATCACCCGAACCATTTTGGTAATGACCGCCGTGTCCTCGGCATGAGCACCAATGGCATGGGCGGCGGCCACAACCTGTGCCACCTCGTGAATGGTTGACCCCGCGTAGATGCCAAACCCATCGACCCCGCCAGTGATCACCTGCCAATGCTGGTTCAAATCAAACAGCGCCGGGTACAAGAAAATCGACAGTGTTCCAAATACCACGACCGTAGCTACGGCAACTGTGACCTGCTCAGCACGGGCGCGCAGCACCGGCTCGGTCGCCATAACCGCAGCCGCACCACAGATGGAGCTGCCGGCACCAATCAGCATCGCGGTATCTCGATCCAGTTTTAACCACCGTGTCCCGATCACGTAGGCCAGGGTAAAGGTCGAGCTCAGCACCAGGGCATCAATGACGACACCAGACAAACCTACGTGCCCAATGTCTTGCAATGTCAGGCGCAGTCCATACAGCACCACGCCCAGACGCAGCAAATTTTGTTTGGAAAAATTCACCCCGGTACCACAGGTCGCAGCAAATCGCGGATAAACGGTATTGCCCACCAGCATTCCCAGCACGATGGCCAAGGTCAGTGCACTCAGGCCATGGCTTTGTAACCAGCCGATACCTCCCAAACCCATACCAGCAGCTGCCAGCGCCGCGCTGAGCACCAAACCGGGCCACAAACGCCCAAGGGCTGGCATTGACGCAAGCAACAAGTTTGGGTTCGACGCGGTTTTCAAAGGCTGTATGGACATGGTTTAAACGGTTTTGATGCAACGCAGCCAACTGTAGGATGCATCTTGTAATCTGTAAAACAGGTTATTCAGGTAATATTGACCGACTTAATCGCTAAACAAACCTGCTTGAATCATGGATGTCTTGCGTCTGACCTTGCGTCAACTTCAAATTTTTGTGGCAGTAGCACGTTATGGCAGCACCACTGCGGCAAGCGCCGAGCTGGCGCTTTCACAGTCAGCCACCAGCTCGGCCGTGAATGAACTGGAGCGCTTGCTGTCTCTGCACTTGTTTGATCGATCCAGCAAACGCCTGCTGCTCAATGACAATGGCCGCGCGTTGTTGTCACGGGCGATGGCTTTGCTTGATGGTGCAGCCAGCATCGAGCAGATGGCGCATGACCCGATGGCGCAGCTTCAATCGCTGCGAATCGGGGCCAGCACCACCATTGGCAACTACGTATTGCCAAAGTTGCTGGGTCAATTTTTGCAATCCGCCCAATATGACGACTGCCCAGCGTGGCACTCCAGTGTCATGGTTGGCAATACCGAAGCCATTTGTGACGCAGTGGCCGCCTTTGAACTCGATGTGGGCTTGATTGAAGGGCCCTGCCACCAGACGGCCCTGACGGTCACCCCTTGGTTGCAGGATGAACTGGTAGTCGTTTGCGCCCCACACCACGCACAGTGCGGAGCCACGCCAACGACTCAGGCGGCAGAGCAAAAGTCAAAATTCCTGCCCATACAGGTGTTGCGTGATGCCGTGTGGCTGCTGCGCGAACGGGGTTCAGGCACCCGAGAAGCCACAGACGAATGGTTGCTGCCACACCTGCAGTCTTATCGCCGCTGCATTGAACTGGGAAGCTCAGAGGCGATACGGCAGGCCGCAACGGAAGGCTTGGGCTTGGCTTGCTTGTCTGAATGGGTGGTCAATGATTTTATCGAGGCAGGTCGCCTGCAACGCATTGCCACAAGGTGGCTAAAAATGCCTCGGCAGTGCTACCTTGTGGTGCACAAAAAGAAGCAATCCACGCCCGCTCTACAGCGTTTTCTCACCCAAGCATGTTTATTTTCCGGAACTGATCTTACCCCTGTTTTTCATACTCCTTAAGCCACCCATTTTGCGGACTTCCTGTCTTGCTGCTGGGCCGCTGTCCAGCGTTGCTCAAACGTCATTGGGCTGACATAGCCCAACGTTGAGTGCAATCTCTTGTGGTTGTAGAAATTGAGCCAATCAATGACTTCGTCTATGGCCTCGCGCCGGGTCGCAAATCTTCTGCCGTACAGTCTGCCAACCTTCAAACGACCCCACAGACTCTCGGTGGGTGCGTTGACGCTCCCAGCAATTGCCCTTGCGGCTCATTGATGATTTCATCTCAAAGCGTTTGAGCTCGCTTTGAAACTCATGGCTGCAATACTGGCTCCCATGGTCTGAGTGAAAGATCAGAGCAGGCTCTGGGCGACGTCTGAACCACGCCATTCGCATGGCATCGGTCACCGCGTTTGTCTGCATGTTGTCCCTCATGCTCCAGCCCACCACCTGGCGGCTGAATAGGCCAATCACGCCGGTCAGATACAGCCAGCCTTCGTCCGTGGCGATGTAAGTGATGTCACTGGTCCACACCTGGTTGGGTGCCTCGGGTGAGAAGTTGCATTCCAGCAGGTTGGACGCAATGGGCAGGTTATGTTTGCTGTCGGTGGTGACGACAAATTTCCTCTTGCCACTGGCCTTGATGCCGTGACGCTGCATCAGCTTTCTGACACGTTCTTTGCCGACCCGGATACCTCGGGTCACCAGTTATTTCCACATTTTTGGCCAACCGTATTCCTGCTTGACTTCGGCGTGGATGGCTTTGATATGGGGGTCGCTGTAGAAAACGGAATTTAAAGTACGTTAAGCCCCAGGAAGCGGCCGCAGCGGCCTGAACTTGCCCGCACCGACCTTGGCGCTGCTACGCCAGACGTAATCGCCCGTCAGGTTGATGTGCTCCCAGCCCAGGGGTGAAAAGTATTGCAATAGCGAGGTGTCAACTTCCCTCCCGTGTCCTTGTAAAGCGGCGGTGGCCCGCTCCAGGTAGACCGTATTCCAGAGAACGATGGCCGCTGTGATCAAGTTCAAGCCACTGGCGCGGTAGCGCTGCTGCTCAAAGCTGCGGTCGCGGATCTCGCCCAGCCGGTTGAAGAACACCGCCCTGGCCAGCGCGTTGCGGGCCTCACCCTTGTTCAGTCCGGCATTGACACGGCGGCGCAGCTCCACGCTTTGCAGCCAGTCCAGGATAAACAGCGTGCGCTCAATGCGGCCCAGCTCGCGCAGCGCGACGGCCAGGCCGTTCTGGCGTGGGTATCGCATCAAGTCGAGTCACAGGACCACATCCTCACGCGGGCGCAAAGGCCGTCTGCAACAAGATTGGCATGATTTCCCCGACTGCACCCCTCAACGACCAAGTGCATTCGCAGTCCATCCCGGTGCTGTTTGGATTGATCTCCACCACGCTGGCACCGGCTTGTTTTGCCATTAAGGGAATTCGTGCCGCAGGTTGAACCAAGCCGGCGGTGCCAATGGTGAACAACAGGTCGCAATCTTTGGCGGCGGCAAACGCCGCGTTCAGTTCTCTGGCGGGCAGGGCTTCGCCAAACCATACGACGCCGGGGCGGACAAAGCCGCCGCAGGTACAAGCAGGTGGACTCAATCTACCTGGCCAAAGAGAGCTGGTTGAGCTTCGTGCGGTGAATTACTACGAAAGGTGGAATGCACCTGTCGACCTGGAGTCCGAAATCACGCCTCCAGCCTACATCGAAACAGTCGAGGAAGTCGTGTAATCTGCTTTTGTACGGCTTGGTGTCGATGGCTGTCAGTTTCCGCGTAAATCTGGTGGCGGGGAAAAAGCAGGCATGAAATATGCCCTGTGGGTCGGGTCAAGGGCGGGCGACAGCCCGGCGAAGCGTACCCTTGATGCGGCCCATAGGGGAAAACAATCACATTGGGTCACAAAGCCCCTTTGTGACCTTGGCAAACAAAATTTGCTCGACACCAATTTTCGCCGCCATTTTTCAGCGGATTTACGCCGCCGTTAACAAGTGTCCGAGGCCATCATCGGGAGCAAGGCCCAAAAAGGCGGATCAGATTCATCAACAACCAGGGTGCGCTATGACGCCCCTTTTTTGTTCATAAAACGGTCGATTTTCGGACGGCTCCACGTGTGGCCTGTATCGCTGACAGATGCCCTCTCTGAGTGTTAAAATTCTCGTTCACTTTTCTATGGTGTGAAAACGTATGGGAAAGTTGCGTTTGGGCTATGCCCGCCTATCGACCGATGATCAAACGACCGCACTGCAGGCGGACGCTTTGCAGCGAGCAGGGTGTCATCGCGTCTATCAGGACACCGCTAGTGGCAAGTCTGGTGTGGCCCGCCCGCAGTTGGAGGAGTGCTTGGCCGACTTGCGCGAGGGCGACACCCTCGTCGTTTGGCGACTGGATCGGCTTGGACGAAGCCTGCCTGACCTCGTTCGCATCGTCACCGAGTTGGTTGAGAGGGGTGTTGGCTTTGAGTCGCTGACAGAGAAGATCGAAACAACGAACGCATCAGGCAAGTTGATGTTTCATCTCTTCGCTGCGCTGGCTGAATTTGAGCGAAATCTGATCCGGGAGCGTACCAAGGCCGGTCTTACCGCCGCACGTGCGCGTGGTCGCGTAGGCGGCAGGAAGCCCAAGTTGGACGCCAAGCAGATCAGGTATATTAAGACGCTCCTGAGTGATCCGAAGACCAGCGTCACTGAGTTGGCGCGCGACTACGGGGTGTCGCGAACGACGATCTACAAGCACTGCGGTGTTAGCTAGCAGAGAGGAAATGGGAGCCCAATGAAATTCGCATACGAAGACATGAGCGATGGTCAGTTTGAGACCCTGATCGTTCTTTTGTGCCAGCGGTTGCTTGGGGTTTCCGTACAAGGCTTCGCAAAAGGGCCCGATGGTGGACGCGATGCGAAGTTCATGGGAACGGCGGAGCTGCACCCGAGCAAGACGGCACCGTGGGTCGGTACAACCATCGTCCAGGCCAAGCACACCAACGGCTATAACCGTAACTTTTCCGAATCCGACTTCTTCAGCACGACGGCCGCGAACACCGTACTGGGCAAAGAGATTCCCCGCGTCCAGAAACTGCGCGAAGCTAAGCAGCTCGATCATTACATGCTGTTCGCCAACCGGCGTCTGGCGGGAAATGCCGAAACGGAGATACGCGATTACATCGCGTCTCAGTGTGGCATTCCCGCCTCGTCGATCTACCTCTGCGGACTGGAGCAACTCGATATCTGGCTGAAGCGCTTCCCGGAGGTTGCAAGGGAAGCAGACCTCGATCCGGTCGATTCGCCGTTGATCGTCAGCCCCGATGACCTGGCCGAAGTAGTGCAAGCACTGGCCCGACAGAAAGATGGTGTGGTCGCACTGCTTGACGATCCTCCGACTGCGCGGGTGACCTACGAGCAAAAGAACGCACTCAACAACATGAGTGTCGAGTACGCCAAGGCGCAGCGCCGGAAGTACCTGAAGGAGACCGCTCAGATTAGGGCATTCCTGGCGGCGCCTGAAAACCTCGACCTGTTGCGCATGTACGAGTCGGTGGTCGATGAGTTCCAGCTCAAGATCATCGCCAAGCGTAAGGACTACCAGACCTTCGACGAGGTCATGGAGTATCTGGTAGACCTGTTATTCAACCGCGATCCTGTCTTGCGACAGCACGCCCACAAGCGCTTGACGCGCGCCGTGCTGTTCTACATGTACTGGAACTGCGATATGGGGGAGGTGGGCGATGCTGCGTCCGACCAAACACTCTCATCCTGATCGCACGGTCATCAACGTCTCGTTGCTGCTGCTGGGTCGTCTGAAGGCCCGGCGACTGGATGAGTACGACGTGCTGCGCAAGTTTGCGAAAAAAAGTGTCGTCGGCGGGGACGTGTTGTTCTTGCCTGCGCTGAACTTTCTGTATCTCATGGGCCTGATCGAGTATCGCCCCAAGACTGATGCCGTGGAGTACATGGGGCCAAATGAAGCTATCTAGACTTTATTCCAGCAAACCTGACTTGTTCGAGCCCGTGGAGTTCGTCCAGGGCCTGAACGTCGTCATGGCTGAAATCCACCTGCCAGAGAACCGAAACAAGGACACTCACAACCTCGGTAAGACCACGCTTGGGCGCTTGCTCGACTTCGGCTTCCTTGCCAAGCGCGATCCCAAGTTCTTTCTTTTCAAGCATGCCGAACTATTCCAGGACTTCATATTCTTCCTGGAGATCGAGCTGAAAGATGCTTCGTTCGTGACGATCCGACGTGGCGTGGAAGAAGCCACCAAGATTAGCTTCAAGCGCCACGAGGCCGGGCATCAGGACTTGTCTGCGTTACCGCTGGCGGAGTGGGATCACCAGGACATGCCCTTCGAGCGGGCGCGTGACCTGTTGGATGGATTGCTTGACTGGCGCGCACTCAAGCCTTGGGCGTACCGCAAAGGCTTGGGTTACCTGCTGCGCTCCCAGGACGATTTCCGCGACGTGTTTCATCTGCGCAAGTTTGCGGCTGCGCATTCGGATTGGAAGCCTTTTCTGGCTCACGTTCTCGGCTTTGACGCTCAGCTCGTGGCGCAGCACTACGAGAAGGAAGAACAGCTCGCTGAGAAGCAGGCCACCGCGCAGACCATCAAGAACGAACTGGGCGGGTCCATTGAGGACATCAGCAAGATTGAGGGCATCCTGTTGCTCAAGCAGAAAGAGGCAGAGAAGAAGCAGAAACTGCTCGACGCCTTCGATTTCCGCGCCCAGGACAAGGACAGCACCAAGCAGTTGGTCGATAACATCGACGAACGCATAGCGTCGCTCAATGCTGAACGCTACTCGCTCAACCAGAACAAGAAGAAGATCATCACTTCGCTGGAGGAAGATCAGATTCTCTTCAACCCTGACGAGGCGCAGCGCCTGTTCGAGGAGGCTGGCGTCCTGTTCAAAGGGCAGATCAAGAAGGACTTCCAACAGTTGATTGCCTTCAATCGGGCGATTACCGATGAGCGCCGCGGCTATCTGCAAGAAGAACGCGCAGAGGTCGAAGCTGAGCTTAAATGCATCAATGCAGAACTGAATACCTTGGGCAAAAAGCGCTCGGAGATGCTTTCATTCCTGAGCGAAACCGATATCTTTGGCAAATACAAGCAGGTCTCGGACGAGATGGTGACGCTGCGTGCCGACATTACTTCGCTGGAGCGTCAACGTGGCTTCCTGCATCGTCTGCAGGAGCTGCGAACCGGGATCAGGGCGTTGACCGAAGAGCGTGGACATCTACAGACCCAGATCGAGGCGGATGTCGAAAAGCAAAACTCTGATCAGAACAGCTTGTTCTCGGCAATCCGCGTATTTTTCAGCGAGATTGTCGAAGAGGTGATCGACCGCAAGGCGCTGCTGAGCGTATCGCCGAACCAGGCGGGGCACCTGGAGTTCAGGGCGGAAATTCTTGACGAGTCAGGCAACGCAACCAGCGCCGACCTTGGGCACACGTACAGGAAATTGCTGTGCATCGCCTTTGACTTGGCTATCCTGCGAGCCCACTTGGATGACAAGTTCCCGCGCTTCGCTTACCACGACGGCGTGTTTGAGTCCTTGGATGATCGCAAGAAGGAGAATCTGCTGACGGTCATTCGTCGGTATGCCGAACTGGGATTGCAGCCGATTATTACGCTCATCGATTCGGATTTGCCTGCGCGTGCCGCTGATGATGAGCCGGTGTTTTCATCTGATGAGGTTGTGATCACATTACACGATGAGGGAGAGCAAGGGCGACTCTTCAAAATGAAGGCTTGGTAATAGTGAGTGGAGTCATGGGGGGTATTTCCTTTGCCATTGCCTTTTAAGGCATTGGCAGGAATGACGCAGCGTCTGGTAGTTGATTACAGGGGGATAAATGAGTGAACGTAATGACCTTCTCGATTCCGTTGCAAACGAGATCAAGACCTATCGAAAAGGGGACCTTCCAGAACCGACGCCGGAGCACGTCGACCGTTGGCTTCATCAGTTCACGCCCGCCCAGCAGTTGCCGTTCCTTCGCGAGTTTGAGCACGTCATCAAACAGACCTTCTTCACGCGAAAAAACGTGAAGGACTTCCTCCGCGCCCTCGTGACCAACGAGAAACTGGCCGGTGCCGACCCTGCCGAGTACTGGTCGTCTGCGAACTTCTTGAGCATCCAGCAGAACGGGCAGAGTCAGAAGGAGATGCTGAAGCTCTTCTCGAAATGCCTCGACGACGAATGTGGCCTCGACCTGGGTGACTGCGGAGAGGAGGGTGGCGACTTCATCTACCTCGACGACGTGATGTTCAGCGGCAACCGCGTGGGCAACGATCTTGAGCAATGGATCGCCAACAAAGCCCCGCAGTCGGCCACGGTCCATGTCATCGTTGCTGCCCTTCACTCGGGGGGCTCGTACTTGGTTGATAAGAGGCTCAAGAGCGTAGTTGCGCAGTCGGGAAAGAAGATCGCCGTCAAATATTGGCGCGCCCTCGAGATTGAGAACCGTAAGTGGTACAAGAACAGCTCGGGAGTGCTCTGGCCCACGGCTGCCCCGAACGTGGCCGAGGTTCAGGCCTACATGGCTCTGCCGTCGAAGTTTCCCTTCGAGCCGCGACAGCCGAGTGCGGCAGCCATCCAGCCGTTCTCCTCGGAGGCGGGCCGCCAAGTCTTGGAAAGTGAGTTCTTCATCGCCGGCGCCAAGATCAGGGCCATGAGCGAGAACCCGAAACCATCCATCCGCCCGCTCGGCTTCAGTCCTTTCGGTGTGGGCTTCGGCTCCATGATCGCCACGTATCGGAACTGCCCGAACAACTGCCCTCTAGCGATGTGGTGGGGTGACCCGGAGGCAACCTCGGGCGCCCTGCACTGGTATCCGCTGCTACAACGTGAGGGCTATTCTTCCGCGAGGAACATCTTCGATGACCTCACGCTCTAGCATCGATCAGCCTGAGAACAGCCTCCTGCGGACCTACGTTCGCGGCGAGGCAGTGATCGTCTACAAGACGAAGGAGGACTTCGGTGGCCTGTCGAACATGGCCTCAGGCTACCCATTGCAGATCAACGGCGTTCGCATCCTGACGACGGAGGCCCTATATCAGGCCTGCCGTTTCCCCCACATGCCAGAAGTCCAGCGGGAAATCATCGGGCAGCACAGCCCGATGACCGCCAAGATGAAGAGTAAGCCACATCGCAAGGACTCAAGGCCTGACTGGGACAATGTTCGGTACAAGGTAATGCGCTGGTGCCTCCGCGTGAAGCTCGCGCAGAACTACGAAGAGTTCGGTCGGCTGCTGCTCGCCACACGTGATCGGCCGATCGTCGAGCAGTCGCGCAAGGACGACTATTGGGGCGCCAAGTTGGCAGATGAAGCCGGCGACACCCTGGTAGGACAGAACGTATTAGGCAGACTCCTGATGGAGTTGCGGGAAAAGCTCAAGGAGGACGCGGAAGGCGCACTCAAAACTGTGCCCCCACTCGGCATCCCTGACTTTCTTTTGCTAGGTAAGCCAGTCGGGCCGGTCGTAGCCAGGGGCTTAGACTATGTTCAAAAGCCACAGTCCGCTCTGTTTTAGCTTTCATTCCAAGGCAACCAGCCGGGGGCACATGTCAAGCGCCCACGTTTCGGAAAGTTGAAGGGCCTAAATGGGTGAGCATGGTATTTTTCATGGCATCCCATGTGTCGTTCTTTGTATGTCCATGAAAATAAATGGATTGTTTAGTCAAAAAACAACTGAGTGGGAATAGTTGTTAACGGCGGCGTAAATCCGCTGAAAAATGGCGGCGGAAATTGGTGTCGAGCAAATTTTGTTTGCCAATACATTTTTTCAAGTCAATATTGGCCCAGGTTAGCGCGGCCAGCTCGCCGCGTCGCATGGCGGTTTCCACGGCCAGCGCGATGATGGTTGCCAGCTCTGCAGATTCACTATGCTCCAAGATCGCATTCAGCTCGTCCTGGCTCACCCGTCGGTCACGGCCACGCGGTTTTGTGGGCTTGCGTACTTGCGCCGTGGGCAAGCCACCTGGCAGCGCAATGCCCCAGTCCATTGTGGCCGCCTTCAATACGCGGTTGAGCAGGTTAATCTCATGAATCACTGATTGCGGGCCTACGGCTTTCAGCCGTTCGTCGCGGAACTTGGCCACAGAGGTGGATGTGATGCTGGCCAGCTTATATACGCCAAAGTGGGCATCCAACGTCTTGAGGCGCGATTCGTCCGAAGCCGCCCCGCGCTTGGAGGGCAAAACCTCGCGCCGGTAGCGGTCAATGACCTCACTTAACGGGGTTCCTTCTGCCTCAGTTCGTGATACGAATACGCCCCGTTCCATCTCAGATTCAATGATGGTCGCCCACTTCTCTGCGTCACTGCGGGTCGTGAAGGTCTTGGTTTTTTTGCACCGGGTAGCCAGATTTGCGAATCTGGACGTGCCACTGGCGATCACCTTTTTTTCGAATAGTTGGCATGGCTGTCTGCGGAGTGAATTTGCATAGCAGTGTGCCAAAATTGTGCCAATAAATCCATTGTTTAATATCAATCACAAGGTTAAATCCACCGGCTTCCAGCCGGTCAGCTTCAGCAGTGAAAATGAGGGTGCTGGGGGTGTAAATTGTTCGAAGAATTTCCGCATCTGAAGAAGCGGTAACGGGGGGGGCGACTCATCTGGGCGCGGGCTACTTTTGTGCCACGGTAGGGCAGATAACTGAAGAGATGATCAAGAACTATTTGGAGCATCATTTTGAGCCGAACCCGAACGATGATTTCAAGACGGAACCGTAGAAGGACGCGTCGTTCAGGCGACGCGTATCAGGACTTCCAGTCCGCAACCCAAACCCACCAGCTTCAGCTGGTGGTTGTTTAGTCTAAGTTGTTGATTTATATTGTGTCAATTCTGGCCTCCGAAGCCAAGGGTCGTGGGTTCGATCCCCGCCAGCCGCACCAAGTATCGATAACATGTTAATTTATTTTCTGTGGTCCTTAAAACGTTTCCCAGCCCCCGGCGGCGGCCAGCGCGCCGACATTCGCCAGCTGCTTGCGTGGTGGCGCGGCAATGACCTGCTTGGCGCGGGGTGGTTGCACAGGCGCAGGGCGCG
>JALNWC010000046.1 GCA_023231075.1 Rhodoferax sp. | reverse complement strand
GAAAAGCCAGGGAAACGGCGGCATGGCCGAGCCTGGGACGACAGATTGCGGATTGTGCAGGTGGGTGAGCTGCCAGTCGGCGCTGCGCACGCCCGACTCGCGCGCCAGGTCGGGGCCGATGCGCCGCGTGCCCCAGAGTTGCGGGAAATCGTATTGCGTCTCCCAGGCCTGCGTGGGCGGCCCCCAGCGACGAATGTCGGTCGGAAGGAAGCGCACCTGCTGCGTATGACACAAGGCGCAGCCCAGGCTGACGTAGGTTTGCTGACCCCGTCGTTCGGCGTCACTGTAGGCCGATATGACGGCCCGCGCTGAGTCCATCTCTTTCTCCAGCCGCAATCCCGGCAGTACCCCCAGTGCGACAAAAGACAGCGCGAAGAATCCGATGCCGGCGACAAAGATGACCAGATAGGCCATGCCGAACCACCGCTGGTGACGCGGCGCTACAACGTCTGGTAACAGGGAGCTATCAGCCATTGCCAGGCTGCGGCAGCGGGCCGCTTGAATGTGGGTGATCGCGGCTGGCAGACGGTTGAGATTTCCCTTGCGTCAGCATGCCGGCCAGGAACGACGCGAATCCCAGGAGCAGCGGCACCGCGCAGGCGGTGCGCACCCACCAGTAAGCTTGCGACGCTTTCACCGAATCCATCCAGGTCGCGCTGCTGTTCCAAAGCTCGCCTTGCACCAGTCCGGCGGCCGTGAGATCGACCACCATGACCAGCAAGCCGCCCAAGATGAGCCAGTAAGCCAGGTTCATCAGGCCGGTATGCGATTGACACTGGGCTGTGCGGTCCCAGATGTGCGCGATGGCACCGAGTGCCATGAAACTGGCGAAACCCAGCATCGCCAGGTGCGAATGCCCGATGACCCAGTCGGTGAAATGCACATGCCGCTGTAGCGCCATGCTTGCCTGCAGAGAGCCTTGCAGACTCACAACCAGATACAGCACGACGCCGGTCCACACGAACCGCAATGGCACATCGCGCCAGACCAGCGCCGCATGGCCGCGCAGGGACATCAACAGGTTCAGCACCACCAGCACAACATCGAAGCCCATGACCATCGACGCCGCGATGGCTGCGCGCTGCGTGTCCATCGGGATCGACGTGTACACGTAGTGGTGGGTGCCGTTGAGCGGGTAGGCAAAGAACAGCAGCCAGAAGCCGATCATCGACAGGAAGTGGCTGTAGATTGGCCGCCCGGTGCGCACCGGGAGCACGTAGTAGGCAATCGCCAGCGCCATCGGCGTGATGTACAGGCCCACCGCATCGTGAATCCACAGCCCACTGAACGCAGCACCGATGGCGCCTGGCACGATTTGCGGCACCACACTGCCCATTGGAAAGGCCAGCAACGTGAAGACCAGACCGCCGATGACGTACCAGGACGACACGTAGAAGCCATCGTCGTTGGGCTTGCGGGCCAGCGCAGCGATGAACTGCACGCCCATCAGCAGCAGGCACAGCTCCGTGACGGCGTTGACGGCCAGCGGAAACTCCGTCCATTCAAGTGGCTTGATGGCGAGCCAGGGCTGCGGCAGGTTCGCTGCAAGTAGCGCCCAGCCGGGCAGCAGCATCGCCAGGTTCCACAATGCGAACAGCCACCAACCGAGCCGTCGGCTCATCACTGGCCGCCCGGCCAGGCGTGGAATCGCGAAGTAGAGAAACGCCAGGAACGCATTTCCGAGCCATCCGAACAGAATCCCTTGCGTGTGGCTCGCGCGCAGCGAACCCCATGTCGACCAAGCGGCGCCAGCCAGGAAGTCAGGCTGCACCAACTTGATCGCGACGATGGTTCCAAACAACGCGGAAACCAACAGCGCCACCAAGGCAGCAAAGGCATGCGCGCGCATCAGGTCTACCTCGACAGTGGCGACGCGCCCGCCGGCCGCAAAGCTGAGCCGGGGCTCTTCTTCGTGTCCGACCTTCGACGGCTCGGCAGCACCGGTCACGGCCGCGCCTTCACCAGTGGTGAGGCGCCTTTGCCCAGAAGTTGCCCTTTGACGGTTTGCCCGTACATGTCGTCCGGTGACTCATGGTGTTGTTTGCGCGTGTCTGCAATTGAGCCTTTGAAGCGTGGATCTTGCGGGCGCTCGTGGCTGTCCATGAACATGGCCACGTCCCAGGCCTCCTGATCCGACAGTGTGTTGCCCTGGCTCAGCGGCATGTTGGCCTTGATGAAGCCGGCGGCGTTCTTGATGGAACCCATGCCGGCGCCCCAGTTGAACGACTTCGGTCCCCACAGCGGCGGGAACACCACTGCGCCGTTTGACGACTGACCCTGTCCATCGGCGCCGTGGCACAGAGAACACTTCTGCCCGAAGACCTTGGCACCACGGTCGAAGTCCATCGTCAGGGCAGGCCGGGGCAGGGTCGGATAGCCGCCGCCAGCGAGCTTGGCGCCGACCGGCGCGCCCTGAGCCAGGAAAAACGCATACGACTCCAGTGCCACCAGCACCTGGTCTCCAAGCGGCGGCGCCTTGCCGTTCATGCTGAACCTGAAGCAGCCTTGCATGCGCTCGGCGAGCGTGTTGACATGTTTGTTTTTGCTGCGGTAGGCGGGGTAGGTGAGGTAGGCCGACCACAGCGGTGCTGAATGGGCCAGCCTGCCGGCGTCGAGGTGACAACTGGCACAACGCAATGAGTTGCCGACGAAGGGTGCGGCGAGCGTGCTGGTTCCATTGAAGATGGCCTGGCCCAGCTTCACTTCTTTGCCGAAGTCGTTGTCAGGGATGGCGCTGTCCGGCGGCGATGTAAATGCGGGTGCCGACGCTGCAGTGGCTGCGCTGGCCGCCGTCACTGATGGCGTGGGCGTGCGCGATGCGGCACTCGTGGACGCCTGCGCCAGCTGAGTGGCGGCGGAACCAAGCGCGCCGTGGTAGGCGGATAGCACGATGGCAGCGCCGGCCAGGTTGAGGGTCAGCACAACGGCAACGATCGACTGGACGAGCTTCATGGCCTGGCCTGTCCCGGGGCGGCACTTGCCGCAGGCAGGCCGGCGTAGTAAACCGCAACCGCGCTCACGTCGGTGGCTGACAACTTCAGCGCGATCCCATGCATCAGGCCCATCGGATCGTTCTTGCGCGTGCCGACTTGCCAGGCCTGTAACTGGTTGGAGATGTACACCACTGACTGCCCCGCGATCTGTGGAACGACCGCACCGACGCCAAGACCCGTGGCGCCGTGGCATTGGGCGCACGCCGGTATCCCATTCGTCCAGCGGCCGTTTTTTGCCAGCGCCTCACCGGCGGCGACAACCGCACGCGACCCGTCGGCATTGCCGCTCGCGCCAACGGCCGGCAGCGCGGCGTAGTATGTGGCCAGCCCCCTGACATCTGCCACACCGAGCATTTGCGCGACGGGCCCCATGATCGGGTTCACACGCGTGCCGTCCTGGAAGCTCCGCAGTTGGGTGACCAAGTATTTGGCATTCATTCCCGCAAGGCGCGGAAACCCGGCGGCGCCCTGGCCTTGTCCAGCGGCGCCGTGGCAGGTGACACAGGCGGGTGCACCCGCAGTATTGCCGCTCTTTGCCACCTGTTCGCCGGTCTCCGCGTTGGCGAGGCTCCACGCGCCTGCCAGAGTCACCGCGAGGAGAGCGGCGCAGCCTTGTCGACCTTGCCCCTTTTGGCGAAGACCATCTCGCCTTGGGGAAACTGGAGAAATACCGTGAATCGAACGATATTCGAAAAAGTTGAGCATGTCCGAGTCCTGTGTGGAATGACGTTGTGCGTTGTGGGAGCGTGACGCAATCCGACGCTTCACGGCAGATGGTAAAGATTTGAGAGAAAACACACCGTGCGGTGGCACACAGAGCAGTTATCAGAGACCGTACGCTGCCACACAGACAGGCCCGCTGTCGCGGACATATCGTTATTCAGCGATTTGCAGCCCGAGCCTCGTGCTCGTTCCATCATCAATTCACTCAGGAGAAATACATGAACCCATTGACCACCTCATCGTCCAACATCAAACCCGTTGACGAGGACCTTGCCGAGCAGGCCAACCCCGGTCACGGCATTCCATCGCAGGACCCGAATCCCGCGGCTCAGACCGCGCTGGAACCCCAGGATGCCGAACGCGAGGCAAACTCGGTGTTGGCGGTGTTGGTAGGTGGGGGCGCGTTGGCAGGCACGGCTACCGGTGCTGCCATCGGCGTTGCGGTGGCCGGTCCGGTAGGCGCTTTGGTCGGTGCCTCGCTGGGTGCCGTTGCGGGCGCACTGGGAGGTTCCGCTGCTGGAACGGTGGCGAATTCAGAAGATTCGAGCAGCGCCGACACCGCACTGGCGGGCGCCGTGCGCCTGCACATCGAAGACAGCGGTGGCAGCGGTCGCGCGGTGGTGCTGATCCATGGCTGGCCGCTGTCGGCACAGGCCTGGGAGCCGCAGGTGTCGGTGCTTCAAGCCGCTGGTTACCGCGTGGTGGCGTACGACCGACGGGGTTTCGGGCGATCAGACAAACCGCAATTCGGCTACAGCTACGACGTGCTGGCCGACGACCTGCAACGTGTCATCGAACAATGTGACCTGAAAGACGTGACGCTGGTGGGTTTCTCGATGGGCGGGGGCGAAGTGGCGCGCTATATCACTCGGCATGGGCAATCGCGCCTGCGCAGTGTGGTGTTTGCCTCGGCGGTGCCGCCGTACCTGATGAAGACGGCCGACAACCCCGAAGGGCCGCTCACGCCCGAGAAGGCGCAACAGTTGAGGAGCGCGCTTGAGGAAGACCGCAGTACCTTCTTCGACCAGTTCACCCAGAATTTTTTCTCGGCGCACGGAGTGCTACAGGTCACGGAGTCGGAACGCAGCGCGGCAGTTGCCATGTGCCTTCAGTCAGCGCAGCATGCGGCGCTGGCTTGTATGGACTCCTTCGACACGACCGATTTTCGCCAAGACCTGAAGAAGCTGACCGTGCCCACGCTGGTGATTCACGGCGATGCCGACACAGTGGTGCCCATCGAAGGCTCGGGCCTGCGCACCCACCTTGCCGTGCCACACAGCCAACTGGTGAGGATCAGTGGTGCCCCACACGGGTTGAATGTGTCGCACGCGCTGGCCTTCAACGATGCGCTGCTGTCCTTCCTGCGGGCGTGAATTCACGCATCGTCCGCATTCCGCCCCATGAATGCACTGAATGAAATCCAGAAAGGCAACAACCATGATCCCAAGTAGCCAAAATTCCGCACCATCTGGAGTCATGACTCGGCAAGTCGCCCCCTCTTACGGCTTTCTTGGGTCCCAAATCACTAGGCATCTTGCTGCCGTTCCAACTCTGCGGACTGCTCCGGGTCTTCCCGGCCTTCAGGGAAATCCGGAGCATCTCCCTGGTTTGTGGTGTTCGCCAACTGGCCATCCTCATGGCTTGAGGGCGGTTCAGTTGGACCGAGCATTTCGCCAACTGCGAGGCACAGGATCCGCTTTTTGGGCAATTTTGGTGTCATGGATACCTCCGGATATGACATGCCGGCTTGACAACGCTGAAGCAGGCGGCAGCGGGTGGTCCAGCGACAGCACAGTGAGGCTGACTCGGAATCAGGGCTGCTTTTTCGAGCAGGATGCAGACTTGACATTGATGCACTGGAAGGTTGACATCCGGGAACTGCAAACGGGCAATCGTCGCTACGCCTTTGCATCTGACCCATCATGGGTGAATCCCGGGTTTGAACCCAAACCGATCAATCGTGGTACGTTGGGTGTGTGGTCTTTGACAATCTCGCTGCTTTTTAAATACTGCTCAACCACGTCCCACACTGGCTCGCCCGCCGACTGCGCGCTGCCTACACCCCATCGCGCCACTTTGTAGGACTTGTCGGCGTCTATCAGTTGTCCATTCAACCTCATATCGCTGATGCGGGAATTGATTTTGGCTGCCGGTTCACACGCATAAACAAGTCCGCCGGTACGCACCATGTCACCTCCCTGATGCTGATAGGGATCGTCGTTGAAAATTTTGTCGCAAAGTGTTTCCAGGTGTTGTTTGATTTCGGTTCCGGTCATTTGCACCAAAGAGGTATTGGGATAGGTGATTGCAGTCTGCGCCATCAAATTTTCGCGGGTGATCATTTGTCCTGGCAGCAGCGTGGTCCCCCAACGGAACCCAGGCGAAAAGGCCATCTCTGCACCTTTGACTTGCATCAGTGCGTCGACAATCAGTTGGTCCCATGAACCGTTGAAATTGCCGCGTCGATAAAGTAGTTGCTGACTTTGAGCAATCGGTTCCTGAAGAAGACTTTGGTAAGGCGCACGCACTCGATCAATGGTTGCTTGCATGGCGGGGTCGGCTGGCAATAGTTCCGAAAAGACCGGCAGCAAATGGTATCGATAGTCGGCAACGCGACCATTTTTTACGTCGAAATCGATCGCGGCAAGAAATTTGCCGTGAGATCCGGCGTTGGTGACGACGGTTGCCCCGCCGCGGTTTTGAACCACGCTGGGCACCGGTACACCGTCGTGCGTGTGTCCGCCCAGGATCATGTCGATCCCGGAAATGCGCGCAGCCAATTTGAGGTCGATGTCCATGCCGTTGTGCGAAAGCAATACGACCACCTGCGCGCCGTTATGGCGCACTTCGTTGACCACCGCCTGAAGGCGCGCTTCATCGATGCCGAATTCCCAGCTTGGGGTAAATTGCGCGCCGTTCGCCTTGGGCGTGTAGGGAAACGCCTGGCCGATGATGGCCACCGGAATGCCATTTTGTTCACGAATGACATAAGTCTCAAACACCGTGTCAGCACTGTCCTCATGCACGATGTTCTGGGCGATGAAGGCGACCTTGTCCTTGAAATCATGGCGCACGACATACAAGACGCGCTCGGCACCATGGGTAAATTCCCAATGCCCAGTCATCACATCGACGCCCAACGCAAGCGAAGCCTCCACCATGTCTTGGCCCGCCGTCCACAGTGCCGTGGCCGATCCTTGCCAACTGTCTCCTCCATCCAGCAGCAAGGCGTTGGGACGGCTTGCTTTCAAGCGCTTGACCAGACTTGCGAGGTGCGCGAAGCCGCCGACCTTGCCATAGGCCCGGGCCGCAGCACAAAAGTCGAGATGGGTAAACGCATAGGCCTGCCGACTGCCCGGCCTGATGCCAAATCTGTCCAGCAGGCTTGCACCGACCAGATGCGGTACCTGACCCTCAGCGCTACCTACGCCGAGGTTAATGCTGGGCTCACGGTAATAAATGGGCAGCAGTTGGGCGTGACAATCGGTGAAATGCAAAAGACTGACGTTACCAAAGGCGGGGATATCGTAGATCTCGTCCGCGCTGATTTGGCGATTCCCATCGGTGGGCAGATAAATTTCCATGTGGTTTCCTCTCCGGCTAGGCGCAACTCCAAATATGTTGAAACTGTTGCACAGCTTCAACCCCTTTTTACTCAGGCATGTTGCGCGGCGATTAGCATATAAAAAATCATCGCCACACAAAGCAAGGCGACCATCACCGTGACGAGGATGACGAGTCCGCGATCAGCACTGACGATGCCGTTTTCAATGGCGCGATTCACAACGTGATAACGCCAGGCCGCCAGCACAGCGAGTACACCGCCCAGCGCCATCATCGTCACACCGATTGGCATCGAAGCCCCTGCATTGGAAGTCTGCGTCAGCGGAGCAAGATGCGTTGCCAATTCGCGTAGCCACAGGCTGAACTTCGCCACCACAAAGCCAAGACTGATGATTGCGATACTCGTTCTGATCCACGCCAGAAACGTTCGTTCATTGGCGAGATATTCGGTCGCCCTCTTTTCACCTATCACTATTCTCTGCCGTTGTTGGGTCATGACGTTTCCTGGTTGCGAACCCCGCGTCCGGGTTAAAGTTGTGCTTTCTCGCTGGATCTGTGATGTCTGCGAAAAGATCAGACCCCGTACTTCTTTACCCAGGCCACGTAGTGGTCCATCCAGCCTTGAAGGAATTTTTTGCTGCCCTCGCCAACCGCACCGTCGGGACCAAACAAATCATCTTTGGCCTGAATGAATGCCTCCGGCTGTCCGAGCGTTGGCACATCCAGATAGGCCAGAATATTGCGCAGGTGTTGTTGCGCCAACGCGGTGCCAATGGCACCCACCGAGACACCGAGCACACCCGCGGGTTTGCCCATCCATGCACTTTGCCCGTAGGGCCGAGAGGCATGATCGATGGCATTCTTGAGTACACCGGGAATGGATCGGTTGTATTCAGGCGTGACAAACAGCAAGCCATGCGCCATCTTGATATCCGATTTCAGACGAATGACTGACTCGGCCTGGCGGGCATCGTCGTCCTGGTTGTAAAGCGGCAGGTCATCAATTTGTGCCTGCTTGAACGAGAAATCTGATGGCGCGAGTTTTGCCATTGCCCCAGCCAACCTTTGGTTGAAGGAATCGTGACGAAGGCTGCCGACGAGGACGGTGATCTGATACTGTTTCATGGAAGCTCCTTGCAGACATGAGCGCTGCTATGGCTTACGGTACGAGAACCGACCGCGAAGGTCTGTGCGGTATCGAACCATGGGCGGTATGTCTGCGCACCTGCCTCTGTACGAAGGCGCACAGACGCTTCTGCGCCTGCCCAGTACGCCTGAATTCCTTCCGCCTTTCGCGGCCCACAAGTTGTATGACATCGATACCCCCAAGCCGGTGCCGGCACCGTTAGAAGACAGCAATGCGGTGTTGAAAGATGTGCTGGTGGTGCGTGCCCAAAACGAACAAGACGCAGCGACTGCCCGTGAGGTGATCCAGGCTTTGGTAGGCGACTACAAAGAAACCGCACCGGCCTGAGTGAGGTCGTTCTGCAGCAACTGCCGCAGCACAAACGGCAATATGCCGCCTGCCCGGTAGTAGTCCACCTCAATCGGGGTGTCAATGCGCAGCCGCACCGTAACTACCGTGCGGCTGCCATCGGCGCGGGTCACCACCAGTTGTGCGTCACTCTGCGGGCGCAGGTCAGCGTCGGGCAGGATGTCAATGACTTCACTGCCGGTCAGCCCCAGGCTTTGCCAACTGTCACCGGCCTTGAACTGCAACGGCAACACGCCCATGCCGACCAGGTTGCTGCGGTGGATGCGCTCGAAACTCCGCGCCACCACAGCTTTGATGCCCATCAGCTGTGTGCCTTTGGCGGCCCAGTCGCGACTCGATCCGGTGCCGTATTCCTCGCCGGCAAACACCACAGTGGGCGTGTCGACGGCCATGTAGCGGCTGGCAGCCTCAAAAATGGACAACTTTTCCCCGGCGGCACTTTCGCCTTGTGTGCCAGCGGGGCCCTGGTAAAGCGTCCAGCCCCCTTCGGCACGTGAGCCATCTGCCAGCGGCGGAATCATCAGGTTCTTGATGCGCACATTGGCAAAGGTGCCGCGCACCATCACCTCATGATTGCCGCGCCGTGCGCCGTATGAGTTGAAGTCAGCTTGTTGCACGCCGTGCGCCAGCAGCCATTGGCCAGCGGGTGAACTCGCTGCAATGTTGCCTGCTGGAGAGATATGGTCCGTGGTGATGGAATCCCCAAACAGCGCCATGATGCGGGCGTCATGCACAGATTCATGATCTTTTTGACCTGCAGCCATTGTCTCACCTGCGCTAGTAGCTATATTGTTCATAGTGAAAGTGGCAAAGAACGGCGGCTCGGCAATGTAGGTGCTCTTGGGCCAGGTGTAGCTGGTGCCTGTCACACCGGTGATGGCGTCCCACAGCAGGCCCGGCTCGGTGGCAATGCGGGCGTAGTTCTCGCGGTAGGCCTTGCCGTTCATGGCAAAGGCCATCAGCGCCTGAATCTCGTCGCTGCCGGGCCAGATGTCGGCCAGGTACACGTCTTTGCCACCTGTTCCTTGGCCTACCGGCTGGGTGCTCAGGTCGCGCAGCACCGTGCCGGCAATGGCATAGGCCACCACCAGCGGTGGGCTGACCAGAAAATTGGCCTTGAGGTTGGGGTGAATGCGCGCCTCGAAGTTGCGGTTGCCTGACAGCACCGCGGCACACACCAGGTCTTGCGCGGTGATGAGCGCGTTGAGTTCGGGCGTCAGGTCGCCCGCATTGCCAATGCAGGTGGTGCAGCCGTAGCCGACCAGCGCAAAGCCAAGCTGCTCCAGGTAGGGCAGCAAACCCGTTTCAGCGAGGTATTCGGTGACGATGCGCGAGCCCGGCGCCAAAGAGGTCTTGATGTGCGGCTGCACCGTCAGGCCAGCTTCGACAGCCTTTTTGGCCAGCAAGCCGGCCGCCAGCAACACGCTGGGGTTGGAGGTGTTGGTGCAACTGGTGATGGCGGCGATGAGCACGTCGCCATTGCCCACGGTGACATGCCGGGCGGTATGCACCGGCACCTGGGCTTGGCCGGGCGCATCTGAAGTGGCCTTGCTGGCCTCCAGCGTGGGCCGGTTCTGCACCATCTCGGCGACATCGCGCGCCGCACCCAGCGGCACCGGTGGTGCCAGCGGCGCCTCACTGACGGCCACACCTGCGCCAACTGGAAAGCGCGTCAACAGCCGGTCGGCAGGTTGGCTAAAGCCATTTTCAGCATTCGGTTTGCTGAACAGCTCGGCAAACTGTGCCGCCACCCGGCCCAGCTCAATGCGGTCCTGCGGCCTCTTGGGGCCAGCCAGGCTGGGCGTGACGTCGGCCAAATTCAGCTTGACCACTTGCGAGTAGTCGATGTCGCCGCCGAGTGGCACGCCAAACAGGCCTTGCGCCTTGAAGTAAGCCTCAAAGGTGTCAATCTCGTCCGGGGTGCGTCCGGTGCCCTTGAAGTAGGCAATGGTTTTCTCGTCCACCGGGAAGAAACCCATGGTGGCGCCGTATTCAGGGGCCATGTTGCCAATGGTGGCGCGGTCGGGCAGTGCCAGCGTGCGTGTGCCTTCACCAAAAAACTCGACAAACTTGCCCACCACCTTGTGTTGGCGCAGGGTCTCGGTCACCGTCAGCACCAGGTCGGTGGCGGTGACGCCCTCGCGCAGGCTGCCGGTCAATTCAAATCCCACCACGTCAGGGGTCAGCAAGTACACGGGCTGGCCCAGCATGGCGGCCTCGGCCTCAATGCCGCCCACGCCCCAGCCCACCACACCGATGCCGTTGATCATGGTGGTGTGGCTGTCGGTGCCCACCAGCGTGTCCGGGTAGTAAATACCGTCTTTGCCCTGGTGCACGCCGCGCGCCAGGTATTCCAGGTTCACCTGGTGCACGATGCCAAAACCGGGCGGCACCACGCCAAAGGTGTCAAACGCCTGCATGCCCCATTTCATGAATTCATAGCGCTCGCGGTTGCGCTGGAATTCCAGCTTCATGTTCAGGTCAAGCGAATCTTTTTTGCCATAGTGGTCGACCATGATCGAGTGGTCCACCACCAGGTCCACCGGCACCAGCGGCTCAATGCGCCGCGGGTCCAGCCCCAGGCGCTGCGCCGTGCTGCGCATGGCCGCCAGGTCTGCCAGCAGCGGCACGCCGGTGAAGTCTTGCAGCACCACGCGTGAGACCACAAACGGGATCTCGTCGGTGCGTGGGGCGTTGGCTTGCCAATTGGCCAGTTGGGCCACATGCGCCGCAGTCACTTTGCGGCCATCGCAGTGGCGCAGCACGGCTTCGAGCACGATGCGTATCGACACCGGCAGG
>JALNWC010000045.1 GCA_023231075.1 Rhodoferax sp. | reverse complement strand
CGTTTTGCCAGCAACACCCTGCGCGTCTCACATCGGGATGTGCTGATCCCGACCCTGCAGGCCGTCACGCGCACGCGCAGCACCGCGCAGTGGATCGCGCTGCTCGAAGACAAGGCGGTGCCCTGCGGCCCGATCAACGACATGGCCCAGGCCTTTGCCGATGCCCAGGTGCAGGCGCGCGGTTTGCGGGTCGATCAGGCCGTCACCAGCCGCCATCCATTGGCGGGCGCGGTGGCATCGGTCGCCACGGTGGCCAGTCCGCTGCGCCTGATGGCGACGCCGCCGGTGCTGCAGCGCCCGCCGCCCGCTTTGGGCGAGCACACCGATGAGGTGCTGGCGGAGCTGGGCCTGGATGCGCTCCAGGTGGCGGGCTTGCGCCTGCGCGGCGTGGTCTGACAGGTAGGCGCGCCACCTGATCGCGTGACAACACGCTGGCAGCCCCGTCGACAAGCCCTGCGCTGCGCCCCATCGCGGCAACCAACGCCACGGGCACGACGACCGTGGCCTGACTCGAAGCCAGGGCCGGCCCGCAAAAGCATGCACCGTCCCTGTGCCTCGATGCGCGGGCCGCTGGCGGTAACGGCGACGCAAAAGGCCAGGGCCAAGTCAGCGCTCTGCTGCAATTCAGAAAGCGGGCTTGTCAATTGGCTCATGCCGCCACCTCTGGTACCGGGGCTGCCACTGGGTTCATCCCCCAAACATAGGACTCCATTGACAGCACGCCGTAGATGATGTCGTCGGCAATGACCTGCGCGGCTTCGCCCTCAACGCTGGCACCCAGCGCCACCAGCAGCGGCAAAAAGTGCTCTTGCGTGGGGTGGGCGCGCTCGGCATGCGGCGCCAGGCGGCGATAGTCCAGCAGCGCATCGACTTCAGCACGGTGTACGGCCTTGCGAATCCAATGGGCGAACTCGACGGCATAAGCCACAGCGGGCGTGGCGGGAGGCTGAATGTCGTACAGGTTATGCGTCAGGCTGCCGGAGCCGACGATCAGCACCCCTTGGTCGCGCAGCGGTGCCAGGGCGCGGCCCAGCGCCAGCGCACCGGCCGTGTCCAGCCGGTGCGGCATGGACACCTGAAAAACCGGAATATTGGCTTGCGGCAACAAGTGAAACAGCGGCACCCAGGCGCCATGGTCCAGACCCCGGTGGGCATCCACCGTGACCGGCCAGCCGGCTTGGGTCAGCAAACGCAGCGCCTCCAGGGCCAGCTCGGGTTGACCCGGCGCCGGGTACTGCAGCTGGTACAGCGCGGCCGGGAAGCCGCCAAAGTCATGAACGGTCTCGGGCTTGGGGGTGGTCAGCACCTGCAGCGCGCGGGTTTGCCAGTGCGGCGACACCACCAGCACCGCCTTGACGCCCGGGAGTTGTTTTCCCAGCGCCTTCAGATGGGCACCCAGCGGCCCGGGTTCCAGGGCAAACGTGGGGGCACCGTGCGAGATAAAAAAAACGGGGGCGCGCTGCAGGGTCGTGTTCATGGCAATTTCCAGAATGTTTCGGTGGTATGGCCGCCGAGTATGCAAGAACACACGGCTCCATCATTGAAATTAATCGAACTACAACGTGAATCAGGTTGAATTGATTTGGATAGTCCGGGCTCTAGACTTCTCTCAAGCCAACAGGGGCAAGCCTGTCCACCTCATTTCCGGAGAAGCACGTTGACCTCAGCCCTGCCTGACCACGCCGCCCGGCCCAAGCGCTACAGCACGGTCGCCATCGTGTTGCACTGGCTGCTGGCGCTGGTGATCCTGACCATGTTCGGGGTCGGTGTCTACATGACCGACCTGCCTTTTTCGCCGCAACGACTGAAGCTCTACAACTGGCACAAATGGGCGGGCGTGACATTTTTGGCGCTGACGCTGTTGCGCCTGGTCTGGCGCATGACGCACCGCCCACCGGCACTGCCTGCCACCGTGACCCGGACCATGCCGGGTTGGCAAATCCGCGCCGACCATGCCACGCACCATCTGATGTATCTGCTGTTTTTTGCCGTGCCGCTGGCCGGCTGGGCCTACAGCTCGGCGGCGGGTTTCCCGATTGTCTGGTTTGGCCAACTGCCACTGCCCGATTTGCTGGCGGTCGACAAGGAGCTGGCTGAGCTGATCAAACCGTCGCACAAGCTGCTGGCGCTGGCGCTGGTGGCGCTGGCTGGCCTGCACCTTGCCGCCGCACTCAAACACCAACGGGTGGACCGTGACGGACTACTGGCACGCATGCTGCCCAGCCGTTCCTGAACCCATCGCCTTTTCCGGAGTCCACACCATGAATTTTTTTGCCCTCATTCCCGCCGCCCTGACCGTGGCATTCAGCGCCGCCGCCCTGCCCGCTGCGGCCCAGCAAAAGCTGCTGTCCGCGCAGAGCAGCATCGCTTTCGAGATCAAACAAATGGGGGTGCCGGTGCAAGGGCATTTCAAACAGTTTGACGCCCGGATCAGCTTTGACGCGGCCAAACTGGCAGCCAGCAAGGTGAATTTCACTGTGGACATGGCCAGCGCCACGCTGGGTGCGCCAGAAATGAAACAGCGGCACCCAGCGTGGCGCTGGCTCCCAACAGCCATCGGCCCGAGGGCGGGCCTCCTACAAGCGCAATCCCCTGTAGGAGCGGCGCCCTCGCCGCGAGGGTGTTTGGCCCATGCGGCAATCCATGCCTGAAGCCGCGACGTGACGGTGCCGCTGGCCATGTCACAAAACGGCGCCACCACCACCACGGCAATCGGCGTGCTGCCCATCAAGAGGCTGGCCTTCAGGATCGGCGAAGGCGACTGGGCCGACACCTCGATGGTGGCCGATGACGTGCAGGTCAGGTTCAAGCTGGCCTTGAGCGGAATCCCCAAGCTGCCCTGATCAAAGCAATCAAAAGATTTTTCAACCCGTCCCTTCACCATTCCAGGAGTTTTCCATGCGTTTATCCCTCATCCCTGCTGCCACCCTGACCCTGCTCGCGCTGGGCTCCCAAGCCCGGGCGGCCAACTACGCCATCGACCCGGCCCATACCTACGCGACGTTTGAGATCGGCCACTTCGGCACCTCGACCAACCGCGGCCGCTTTGACAAGAAGGAGGGCAAGATCGAATTTGACCGCGCCGCCAAGACCGGCAAGGTCGAGATCGCCATTGACACCAAGTCGGTCAACACTGGCTATGGCGCCTTCAACGAGCACCTGCAAAGCGCCGAGCTGCTGGACGCTGCCAAGTTTCCCAAGATGACCTTTGTGTCGACCCAATTCAACTTCGCAGGCGACAAGTTGGTTGACGTTGCCGGCAAGCTGACCTTGCTTGGCAAGACCCAGCCGGTCACGCTCAAAGCCACCAACTTCAACTGCTACGACAACCCCATGCTCAAGCGTGAAGTGTGCGGTGGCGATTTCGAAGCCACCATCGACCGCACCCAGTTTGGCGTGA
Source organism: Rhodoferax sp. (assembly GCA_023231075.1). Taxonomy (GTDB): domain Bacteria; phylum Pseudomonadota; class Gammaproteobacteria; order Burkholderiales; family Burkholderiaceae_C; genus Rhodoferax. The sequence goes on along the minus strand of JALNWC010000045.1, from coordinate 8,204 downwards.
ACTACGGCATCGACTGGGGTTTCCCGAAGGACGTGCGCCTGCTGATCCAGGTCGAGGCCGTCAGGCAGTAAGCGCGCAAAACTCGCGGCCAAAGGCCTCCACGCGGGCCCAGTCGGTGAACTCAAGCACCGCCTTGGGGTCGGTCGGGCCCTTGGTGATGAGCATGATCAGCCGGATCATCTGGCGGTCAACAAAGCCATAGCTGGGGTAGTCCAGCTTGCCCGCGAACACCGCCGTCAGACGCGGTTGCCAACTAATGCTTTTGAGAAACTTGCGGCAATAGGGATTGGTTTCAGGGGTGTTCTTGTTGGGCTTGCGCGCCACGATGTTGACCGAAAAGAAGGCGCTGGGCCGACTCTCCAGCAGTGCCTGGTGCTGCTTGATGAACTCGGCCACGATGGGCTGGTGGTGGCCATAGCGAATGCTGGCACCGATCAACACACGGCCAAAACCGCGCAAATCCAGCGCACTTGCATCTGACAACAAAACCACCGTGACCTGCCGCCCCAGGCTTTCCATCACCTGCTTGAGCCGCTCGCAAATTCGCCGCGTGTGACCGTCGGTGGTGGCATAGGCGATCAAAACGTGTTCTGCGGAGGGGTCGTTCATGGCATGCCTCAGGTGAAGTCTTGGGCACAAAGTCTAAACGCCTGGCGGTCACCTGCATTTGCGCCAGGTCACATCAGACCAACACGTCACAAGGGATGTTCAGTGTAGAACTTGCCGCCGTGGTAGAGCAGCGGCGAGACGCCGGTGCGATGCGCGCAGTGCTCCACCTCGCCCACGAATATCACATGGTCACCTTCGGTGTAACGGCTGCGGTTGAAACATTCAAAGGTGGCCACCGCACCCGCCAGCAAGGGTGCGCCGCAGGCGCCCTCGACAAATTCCACATCGGCAAACCGGTCCAGGCCGCGCGTGGCAAAACGCAGCGCCAGCGCTTGCTGGTCGGCCGCCAGAATGTTGATGGCGTAGTGCGAGCCTTTGCGAAACGCCTCCATCGAGGTCGCCGCCTGTGACAGGCTCCACAACACCAGCGGCGGCGAGACCGACACCGAGTTGAAGGAGTTGGCGGTCAGCCCCACCAGGAGACCGTCGGGCGCGCGCGCCGTGACAATGGTCACCCCGGTGGCAAACATGCCCAGGGCAGTGCGAAATTCGGCACCCGAAAAAAGGGGGGGGCGGGCGCTCAGGCCCTGGGATTTCAAAAACATCGCCCGCAATTTAACCGATAACGCATCCACGCTGCGCGAGCAAGGCCAATATCGGGCAAAAATCTGAGGCGCCTGAAAATCCCCAGGTCTGGAATTGAATTTGTTCAAATACAATGGCGGCACTATTCTTTTTTAGCGATCAGAATGGCAAGCGAGTTGGAGCCCTTCGGGGCTCCTTTTTTTATGTCTGCTCGTTTTTGGGCAGGCGCTGCAACTGCAGCTGCGCCAGCGCACTGTAAAGCGGCACGCACAGCAAGCGCGACACGCCGCTGGCTACCACGGCGGTGGCCATCAGGCTCAGCACCAGGCCGTGGCCCGCCACCATTTCCATGACGATGATGAACGAGGTCAGCGGCGCCTGCGTGACGGCGGCCAGAAAACCCACCATGCCCAGCGCGATCAGGGTCGGCGCGTTGGCGTAGCCCATGAACTGGGCCACGTCGTTGCCCAGGGCGCCGCCAATCGACAAGGCCGGGGCAAAGATGCCGCCGGGCACACCGGCCCAGGCGGTGATCCAGGTCGCCATGAACTTGAGCAGCACATAAATGGGTGAGGTGTCGTCGTTGCCTTCGAGCATGGCGCGGCTGTGCGCGTAACCGGTGCCGAAGGTATTGCCGTGACTGACCAGCCCGATGACGGCAATGACGAGCCCGCAGGCAGCGGCAAAAGCCACCGGGCTGCGTTTGCGCCAGCGGCTGAAGCGGTCGCCTGACTCACCCCGGATCGACAGCAGCAGCAGCCGTGAAAACAGCCCGCCGGCCAGACCACTGAGCACCGCCACCACCAACCCCGGCAACAGCAGCGCCATGCCCAGGTTTTGCACCCGGATCACCCCAAAGTAGGTTGCGTTGCCGTAAATCGACACCGCCATCAGGCCGCTCAGCACGATGGCGGCCAGCAGCAGGCCGCTGGAACGTTGCTCCGGCTTGCGCGACAACTCCTCGATGGCAAACATGACGCCGCCCAGCGGCGTGTTGAAGGCTGCCGCAATCCCGGCGGCACCGCCGGCCATCATGAGGCCGTGCTCCGACACCTGCGACTTGTCGGGCAGCCAGCGCCGCGCATGGTGCATGACGCCCGCGGCAATTTGCACCGACGGCCCCTCGCGCCCCAACGACAGGCCCGCCAGCAGGCCCCAAGTTGACAGCGCCATTTTTGCGAAGGTGAGTTTGAGTGACACAAACAGGCTGCGATTGGCTGGCGTCACGCTGCCATCAAGCGCGGCCATCACCTGCGGAATGCCCGAGCCGGCGCTGCCCACGGCATAGCGGCGCATGACCCAGACGATGGCTGCGGTGCACAGGGGCGTCCACAGCAATGGGCTCCACCGGTAACTTTGCTGCATCTGCTGAAAGAGGCCAAACGCCAGTTCGGTCATCCAGGTCAAAGCCACCACGGTGAGCCCGGCCAGCGCGGCAAAAACCATCACCAGCACGCGCCCGGCCCAAGCCCGCCAGTCCACCGCCTCCTTGTGAATGGAGTGCAGGATTTCGTCGCGATTGACATCAGGATTCATGAACTTGCTTGGGGACAGATATCAGCGCTTGGCAGCATGGATTGTGTGGGCAAACTACATTGAAGCAAACATATTTGAGGATAATGCCTGCAACTCGAAGGCTGTGTCGGACAGTCGCCACAGTCAACCCAAAGGAAATATTTCATGATCAAAGTGGGTCTGGTAGGTTTCGGCAAAGCCGGGCAAGCAGTGGCACAGGTGCTGCAGGATGATCCACGCTATGAATTATGCTGGATTGCGCGCCGCTGCGCTGTCACCTCTGCAAAAGCCGCGCCCGAGCCCGAAGTACCGATGGCAGCCCTGGCCACGCCCGACGACTGGGGCCAGTGGCTCGATGCGCATCCGGTTGATGCGCTGGTGGACTTTTCGCGCCCCGAGAGCCTGCATCTCTATGGCGAGCAGGTTCGCTGCCGGGGGCTCATGCTGATCAGCGCCATCTCGGCTTATAGCGATGCCGATCTGGCTTACGCCCACTCCCTGGCCACCAACGCCCGCGTGATGTGCTCGCCCAACATCACGGTGGGCATCAACTTTTTGATCATGGCCGCGCGCCTGCTGCGCAAGATCGCGCCGTTCGCCGACGTGGAAATTGTCGAGCAGCACTTTCGGGAAAAACCCGAAGTCTCCGGTACGGCGCGCAAAATAGCGAAGACGATCGACGTCGACGAGAACCGCATCACCTCGCTGCGACTCGGCGGCATCGTCGGCCATCACGAGGTGATTTTCGGTTTTCCGTACCAGACGGTGCGCCTGATTCACAACTCGATCGAACGCCGCGCCTTCGGCACCGGGGCCGCTTTTGCGCTGGCCGAACTGGCGCATTGCGAGAACGGGTTTTACACCTTTGACGACCTGATGATGCGCATGGTGCGTCATGAACTGATCAGCCAGCCGGATTGACGTCCATCCCGATCGTAAACCGCCGCGTTCGGCCCTATGATTCCGGATTCTTTCATTCTCAAGAATCTTTATGCCGCGCAGCCATGCCAACACCCGTCAGTCAACCCAGTCCAACCAGGTCCTGCGCCGCTTTCGGGTGGTCTTCAACGCGGTACGAACCCACTTCAAACAGATTGAGAAACAAGTGGGTTTGGGGGGTGCACAGGTCTGGGCCCTGAGCGTCATCCGCGACCAGCCTGGCATTGGCACGGGTGAACTGGCCAGGTGCATGGATGTGCACCAGTCCACCGCCAGCAACTTGGTGCGTGCCCTGCAGCACAAAGAGCTGATTCGCATGGACAAGGACACCCATGACAAACGCCATGTGCATCTGTACACCACGCCGGCGGCGCTTGAGTTGCTGGCCAGGGTGCCGGGGCCGCTTGAAGGCGTGTTACCCGCCGCGCTCGAGCTGCTCAGCCCGCAGACCCTGGAACGACTCGATCAGGACCTGGCCGAATTGATCACCCTGCTCAAGGCCGACGAGACCGCCGGCCAGTTGCCGCTGGCGCAACTTTACTAAACCGGCGCATTCAGGTCGGCGAACCCAGCGCCTCCCAGCGCTCCAGCGCGCTCATCAATTCTTCGTCAATCTGGGCGCTGCGGGTGGCCAATTTCAAAGCGCGGGCATTGTCAATGGCGTACAGGCTGCCGTCGGCCAGCAAATCAGCTATTTCCTTTTGCTCGGCCTCCAGCGCGGCAATCCGCTCTGGCAGACCGTCGAGTTCGCGCTGCTCCTTGAAGCTGAGCTTGCGGGTTTTGGCGGGGGCAGCGCTGGCAACGGGCGCTGCCGGGGCCGAGGGTGCGGGCGCAGCGGCGCTGGCTGACAGCACGGCCTGGGCCTTGGCCGCCGAATCGCGCTCGTAGTGAAACGGCTGCGCGCCTTTCTGGCCCTTGCTTTTGGCGATCTCGTTGGCGCGCCGGGTTTGCGTCAGCCAGTCGGTCACGCCGCCCTCGTACTCGCGCCACCTGGCGTCACCCTCGTAGGCAATGGTGCTGGTGACCACGTTGTCGAGGAAGGTGCGGTCGTGGCTGACCAGGAACACCGTGCCTTCAAAGTTTTGCAGCAGCTCTTCGAGCAGTTCGAGCGTGTCGATGTCGAGGTCGTTGGTGGGTTCGTCGAGCACCAGCACGTTGGCGGGGCGGGCAAACAGGCGCGCCAGCAGCAGGCGGTTGCGCTCGCCCCCGCTGAGCGAGCGCACGGGTGAGTTGGCACGCGCCGGCGAGAACAAAAAGTCGCCAAGGTAGCTTTTGACGTGCTGGCGCCGGTTGCCGATCTCGATCCACTCGCTGCCCGGGCTGATGAAGTCTTCCAGCGTGGCGTCCAGGTCGAGCGCATTGCGCATCTGGTCGAAGTAGGCCACGGTGATGTTGGCGCCCTGGCGCACCGTGCCCCAAGCGCTTTCGCCCGGGCCGGGCTTGGGCGCGTTGGCCGGGGCCGGGTCGGGCTTGAGCTCGCCCAGAATCAATTTGAGCAAAGTGGTCTTGCCGGCGCCATTGGGGCCGAGCAGGCCGACCTTGTCGCCGCGCAGGATGACCGTGGAAAAGTCGTCGACGATTTTGCGATCACCGAAGCTTTTGGAAACATGCGTGAGTTCCGCCACCAGCTTGCCGCTGACGGCACCGCTGGCCACGTCGAGCTTGACACTGCCCAGCGCCTCGCGCCGCGCTTCGCGCTTGGCGCGCAGCACGGCGAGCTGGTTGATGCGGCCCTGCGCCTTGGTGCGGCGGGCCTCGACGCCGCGGCGGATCCACACTTCTTCTTGCGCCAGCAGCTTGTCGGCGCGCGCGTTGATCACCGCCTCCTGCGCCATTTGTTCTTCTTTTTGCACCAGGTAGGCGGCAAAGTTGCCGGGATAGCTTTGCAGCTTGCCCCGGTCCAGCTCGACGATGCGGGTCGCCACATTGTCGAGAAACGAGCGGTCGTGCGTCACGGTCACGATGCTGCCCTTGAACTCGCACAACAGGCCCTCCAACCACTCGATGCTGTCGAGGTCCAGGTGGTTGGTGGGTTCGTCGAGCAGCAGCACGTCGGGCGCCGCCACCAGCGCCTGCGCCAAGGCCACGCGCTTCTTGTTGCCGCCGGAGAGCGTGCCGATGCGCGCATCGGCGTCCAGGTGCAGCCGGTGCAGGGTCTCGCCCACACGCTGCTCCCAGTTCCAGCCGTCCAGCGACTCGATTTCGCTTTGCATCGCGTCGAGGTCGCCGTGACCCTGGGAATACTCGTCAATCAACGCCCGCACCCGGGCCAGGCCGGCGCTGACGGCCTCGAACACCGTGGCGTCAGAGTCCAGCTGCGGCTCCTGCGCCACATAAGAAATGCGGGTGTTGCCCTGCACCTGCAGGGTGCCGTCGTCGGGCTTTTCCAGCCCGCCCAGAATCTTGAGCAAGGACGATTTGCCCGCGCCGTTGCGCCCGATCAGGCCGACGCGCTCCTGCGTTTCCAGTGAAAAAGTGGTGTGATCCAGCAGCGGGACGTGTCCGAAAGCCAGTTGTGCGTCAAGGAGTGTGATGAGTGCCATGTGGCGCGCATTATCCTCTGCCCTGCACGCCCTCCAGCGTGGCTCAGTTCAGCAACGAATCCGCAGGCACGTAGGCGTAGCCCAGCGTGCTGGCCACCGCCTCATAGGTGACTTGGCCGTGGGCCACGTTGAGGCCGTTTTTCAGGTCCGGGTTGTTCTTGAGCGCCTGCCGCCAGCCCTGGTCCGCCAGCGTCAGCGCATGGGCGATGGTGGCGTTGTTGAGGGCAAAGGTGCTGGTGCGCGCCACCGCACCGGGCATGTTGGCCACGCAGTAATGCACCACACCATCGACCACAAAGGTGGGCTCGGCATGGGTGGTGGCGTGCGAGGTCTCGAAGCAGCCGCCCTGGTCAATCGCCACATCGACCACCACGGCACCTTTTTTCATGCGGCTGACCATGCTGCGCGTGACCAGCTTGGGCGCAGCGGCGCCGGGAATCAGCACACCGCCCACCACCAGTTCAGCGTCCAGCACCGCCTCTTCGACGCTGTGGGCCGTGGAATAGAGCGTGTTGATGCGGTTGCCAAACACCAGATCCAGCTGGCGCAGGCGGTCGACGTTTTTGTCGAGCACCGTCACCCTGGCGCCCATGCCCACGGCCATTTGCAGCGCGTGCGTGCCGACCACACCGGCCCCCAGAATCACCACATGCGCGGCCGACACACCGGGCACGCCGCCGAGCAGCACGCCCATGCCGCCCTTGGACTTTTCCAGGTGCGCGGCGCCCGCCTGCACCGCCATGCGCCCCGCCACCTCGCTCATCGGCGCCAGCAAGGGCAGGCCGCCACCGGGGCCGGTGATGGTCTCGTAGGCAATGCACACCGCGCCCGACTTGACCAGCGCCGCCGTTTGCGCCGGGTCGGGGGCCAGGTGCAGGTAGGTGTACAGCATTTGCCCCGGGCGCAGCATGGCGCACTCATGGGCTTGCGGCTCTTTCACCTTGACGATCATGTCAGCCACTGCAAAGACCTGCGCCGCATCCTGGGCCAAGGTGGCGCCGGCGGCCAGATACTGGTCGTCGCTCAAGCCGATGGCAGCGCCGGCCCCGGTTTGCACCAGCACCTGGTGGCCGTGGTGGACCAGTTCGCGCACGCTGGCCGGCGTCAGGCCAACGCGATATTCATGGTTCTTGATTTCCTTGGGCAGTCCGACCAGCATGGCAATCTCCTTGAAATGAAAGATGTGAAGTGTGCGCCAAACACCCCGACAATGACCGCCTTTTGTCAACACCACTTCAAATTTTGTCTTCCACCCTGCCACCTGCTGCGCTACCAGCACCGGCGCGCCCCCGCCGACTGCGCTGGGCCTGGTTGATCTGCGGCATGCTGTGCCTGCTCCTGGGTGCCATCGGCATCATGCTGCCGCTCTTGCCCACGACCCCGTTTGTGCTGCTGGCCGCCTATTGCTTTTCGCTGGGGAGTGCGCGCTACGAGCGCTGGCTGCTGGCGCACCCGCGCTTTGGCCCGATGGTGCGGGACTGGCGCTGCCAGCACGCCGTGCCGCTGCGCGCCAAGCAGGTCGCCTGGGGCACCATGACGATCAGCTCCGGTATCGCCTGGTGGTTCATGCCGCCCGGCATCGGCTGGGTTCCCGGCGCCTGTTGCGCGCTGGTGGCGCTCTGGATGTGGCGCCTGCCGACGTCTGGCAGGCACTGATCCCTTGACCGTTCACAACAGCAGCCGCATCCAATCCCTGTGCCGTTTGTGGGCCCATGGAGCAGAGCCTCGGAGCAAGCCAGGCCACCCAAACCGGGTTGACCAAGTCCCTGGTGGAAAATGCCGTTTAGTCCTCTTTAACCGCCCAAAGGCAACACCATGCTTATCAGCAACATCAGATTGAAAAACTGGCGCAACTTCCAGTCGCTGGATTTACCTCTGCGCGATGTGTCCTATGTCCTAGGCCCTAATGCTTCTGGCAAGTCCAATCTGTTGGACGCGTTGCGATTTCTGCGTGATGTCAGCAAAACCAAAGGCGGGGGGTTGCAGGCAGCCATTGCGGAACGGGGTGGTATT
>JALNWC010000044.1 GCA_023231075.1 Rhodoferax sp. | reverse complement strand
TGTAGAAGGTGCTCATGGGCACGAACACCTCGTAACCCACGCCGTGGCAGTCGACGATGACCATCGGCGGATTCTTGTCGTCCAGCGTGCCCGTTAATTTACCGATCATTTTGTGCCTATCATGTGGGAGTATTTCAGTTCCAATTTTCGGGAATTATCAACTTTGATCCTCCGACACATCTTTTCCCCACCCAACAACACCCGCCTGGGCCACCTGTGCGGTCCCATGGACGCGCACCTGCGCACCATCGAGGCCGCGCTGCAGGTCAAAATTGCGCACCGCCACGAGCAGTTCAAGGTCGACGGCCTCAAGGCCAATGCCCGCCGCGGCATGGAAATGCTGCAGGCGCTGTACGAAATGGCGGCGCGCCCGATCGAGCCGCGCACGGTGCAGCTGATGCTGGCCGGTGACGGTGATGTGAACGGCGCGGACGGCCCCTCGCTCAAGACCAAACGCGCCGACCTCAAGCCGCGCTCCATCAACCAGGCGCACTACCTCGACAGCATCGTCAGCCACGACATCACTTTCGGCATCGGCCCGGCCGGCACCGGCAAGACCTACCTGGCGGTGGCCATGGCTGTGGACGCGCTGCAGCGCAGCACGGTGCAGCGCATCGTGCTGACGCGCCCGGCGGTGGAAGCCGGTGAACGGCTGGGCTACCTGCCCGGCGACCTGGCGCAAAAGATCGACCCCTACCTGCGCCCGCTCTACGACGCGCTCTACGACCTGATGGGCTTCGAGGCGGTGCAAAAAGCCTTTGAGCGTCAGACCATCGAGATCGCGCCGCTGGCCTTCATGCGCGGGCGCACGCTCAACACCGCTTTTGTGATCCTGGACGAGGCGCAAAACACCACGCCCGAGCAGATGAAAATGTTTTTGACGCGCATCGGCTTTGGCTCCAAGGCCGTGGTCACCGGCGACGTCAGCCAGATCGACCTGCCGACCACCCAGCTCAGCGGCCTGATCGACGCCGAGCGCGTGCTCAAACAGGTCGAAGGCATCGCCATCTGCCGCCTGACCAGCGCCGACGTGGTGCGGCACCCGCTGGTGGCGCGCATTGTGGACGCCTACGACGCGCCCGGGCGCATCGGCATCCAGCGCCGCGACGACGCCGAACCCCCGGCCGCCAAACGCCCCTCCCGCAGCCTCAAACGTTCCGCCCCATGAACCAGCTCACCCTCTCCCTGCAATTCGGCAAATTTGAGGACGTGGCGCGGCACCGCGCCGCCCTGCCGCGCCACAAGGTCGCGCGCTGGCTGCGCGCCGCGCTGCAGGACGATGCCGAACTCACCGTGCGCATCGTCGACGCAGAGGAAGGCCGGGCGCTCAACCGCGACTACCGCAAAAAGGACTACGCCACCAACGTGCTGACCTTCGACTACACCCAGGAGCCGGTGGTGACCGCCGACCTGGTGCTGTGCGCACCGGTGGTGGCCAAAGAGGCCGAAGAGCAACACAAAACCCTGGAAGCGCACTACGCGCACCTGCTGGTGCACGGCGCCCTGCACGCGCAGGACTGGGACCACGATGATGACGAGGACGCCCAGGTGATGGAGCTGCGCGAGAGCGAGATCATGGCGCGGCTGGGGTTTGACAACCCGTATTAACAAAGTCAATCACGTCACTGCGAGCGTAGCGTGGCAGTCCAGGCCGTTTGAATGCATGGATTGCCACGCTACGCTCGCCATGACGGAAACGGTTCATGGACTGCCGCGTCGCTGAAGCTCCTCGCAGTGACGGCGGGACCAAAAAGCCAATGCAATAGGGGGGTAGGTGACGTCCGCCAGCCATGGGACAATTCGCCGATGTACTTATTATTTGAAGAAACCGGCAAATTCCTGGCCGGGCGCATCCTCTCCGAGGCCGACACGTCGGCGCAGGTGGAACTGGACTCGGGCAAGCGCGTCAAGGTCAAGGCCGCCAACATGTTGCTCAAGTTCGACAAACCCACGCCGCATGCATTGATGGCGGGCGCGCAGGCCGTGGCCGCCGGCATCGAGCTCGACATGGCCTGGGAATTTGCCCCCGAGGGCGACTTTGGCTTTGCCGAGCTGGCGCGCGACTATTTCTCGGAACACGCCACGCTGGAGCAACAGGCCGGCACGCTGATGGCGCTGTATGAGGCGCCGCACTACTTTCGCCGCGCCGGCAAGGGCCGCTTCAAAAAAGCCCCGGCCGACATCCTGGCGCAGGCGCTGGCCGCGATCGAAAAAAAGAAACAGATCGCGCTGCAAACCGAGGCCTGGGTCCAGGAACTCAGCGAAGGCGTCTGCCCGCCAGCCATCCGCGACCAGCTTTACAAAATCCTGTTCAAGCCCGACAAGAACGCGCCCGAATACAAGGCCGTGGTCGAGGCCTCGCGCGCCACGCACCTGGGCCCGCTCGACCTGCTGATCAAGGCCGGCGCCATCGACTCGCCTTACCAGTTCCACTGGAAGCGCTTCCTGCTGGAGAACTTTCCCAAGGGCACGGGCTTTCCGAAGCTTGACGCCCCGCTCATCAAGGACGAGCTGCCGCTGTCGCCGGCACGGGCCTTCTCGATCGACGACTCGGCCACCACCGAGATCGACGACGCGCTGTCGGTGCAGGGCCTGGGCACCGGCACGGTCGTTGTCGGCATTCACATTGCCGCGCCCGGCCTGGCGATCCAGCCCGGCAGCGCCGTCGACGCGCTGGGCCGGGCGCGCCTGTCCACGGTCTACATGCCGGGCTACAAGCTCACCATGCTGCCCGACGAGGTGGTGCAAAGCTACACCTTGTCTGAGGGCTGCGACTGCCCGGCGGTATCGCTCTATGTGACGCTGGACGAGGCCACGCTGGAGATCAAGGCAACCGAGACCAAGCTGGAGCGGGTGCACATCGGCGCCAACCTGCGCCACGACCAGCTCGACGCCGTGGTCACCCTGGACTGGCTGCAAGACCCGTCTTTCATGCACGACACCGACCCGCCACCGCTGCAGCACAAGCGCCCGCAGCTCTCATTTCTGTACCGCCTGGCGCAAGACCTCAAGGCCAGGCGCGAGGTGGTGCGCGGCAAGCCCGAAAACTTCAACCGCCCCGACTACAACTTCAGACTGGTCGCCGCCGGGCCGCCCCAAGGCGATCAAGCCCCCTCGGGGGGCGGCGAAGCACACGCAGTGGCGAGTGTGGGGGCGACATACTTCGGCAATGACGGCGCCGAGCCTCAAGGCACCGAGCAAGTGCAGATCAGCGTGCGCCAGCGCGGCGCGCCGCTGGATTTGATCGTCTCCGAAGCCATGATCCTGGCCAACAGCACCTGGGGCAGCTGGCTGGCCGAGCTCGGCGTGCCCGGCATTTACCGCAGCCAGGCCTCGATGTTGCCCGGTGTCAAGGTGCGCATGGGCACGCGCGCGCTGCCGCACGCGGGCATCGGCGTCAAGAGCTATGCCTGGAGCAGCTCGCCGCTGCGCCGCTATGTGGACCTCGTCAACCAGTGGCAGATCATTGCCTGCGCCCGGCACGGCAAGACCGCCGCGCTGGTGGCGCCCTTCAAGCCCAAGGACGCCGAGCTGTTCTCGATCATCTCCAGCTTTGACGCCGCCTACTTCGCCTACAACGGCTACCAGAACGCCATCGAGCGCTTCTGGACGCTCAAGTACGTGCAGCAGCAGGCCATCACCGAGCTGGAGGCCACGCTGTTCAAGGACAACCTGGTGCGCGCCGACCACCTGCCGCTGGTGCTGCCGGTCATGGGCGCGCAGGGGCTGCCGCGCGGCGCCCGGGTGCGCGTGAAGCTGGGCGACATCGACCTGGTGTCGCTCGACATCCACGGCACCGTGCTGGAACGGATCGATGCCGAACCCGAAGTCTTCGATGCGGAGGAAGAGCAGGACGAAGACGGCGTGGTCGGCCCGATCACGATTGCCGTCGACCTTGACGAGGCCGAGGCCAAGCCTCCCGCCGACGAACCCGGGGCCCCTGACAGGCCGTGAAGCTGCTGCCCTTCGGTACCCTCCAGTTGGCGCTGGGTGCGTCCATCGCGGTGCACGCCGCGCTGCTGACCGTGCGCCTGGTGGACCCCCAGGCTTTCAAGCGGGTCATGCAGGACAGCCCGCTGGAGGTGATTCTGGTCAACACCAACCCGCAGGAACGACCCGACAAGGCGCAGGCCATTGCCCAGTTCGCCATGGCGGGCGGGGGTGAAGCCGAGCGCGGCCGGGCCCAAAGCCCGCTGCCACCGGCCATGGCGGACGTGGACGGACAAGACAAGGCACAGGAGCAGGAACGCCAGTTGCGCGAAATGCAGGAGCAGCAAAACCTGCTGCTGCTCCATGTCAAGCGCTTGCTGAGCAGCCTGCCGCCCACCGAATCCCGCGATCAAACCCTGACCTCCGAGCAGGTGCAACGCGAGCAAAAGCAGAAACAGCTGGTCAAGCTGCTGGCCGAAATCGAGCGCCGCATCGACCTGGAGAACGCCCGCCCGAAAAAGCGCTACATCAGCCCGGCCACGCGGGAAGCGGTATACGCGGTCTATTACGACCATTTGCGCCGCATCATCGAAGACCGGGGCACGGTGAATTTCCCGCAGGCCAACGGCCAAAAGCTCTACGGCGTGCTCACCATGGTGGTCACCATCAACCACACCGGCGCCGTGCTGTCCACCGAAGTGGTGCAGAGTTCCGGCAGCCTGGCGCTGGACCAGCGCGCCCGCGCCATTGCCAGCAGCGCCGGTCCTTTTGGTAAATTCAGCGCGGCCATGCGACGCCAGGCCGACGAGATCGCCGTGCTGTCGCGTTTTAATTTCACCCGCGACGACACGCTGGAAACCCGCGTCAGCGCCCCATAAACCCTTCTGCTGAAACACCCCATGACCACCGACCTCTACTGCGTGATGGGCCACCCTGTGTCGCACAGCCGCTCGCCCTGGATCCATACCCGTTTTGCCGAACTCACCGGCCAGCAACTGCAGTACGACAAGCGCGAGATTCCGCTGGACCACTTTGACCGCAGCGTGCGCGCCTTCATTCTTGAGGGCGGGCTGGGCTGCAACATCACCGTGCCGTTCAAGTTTGAAGCCGCCAAAATCGCCAGCCACACCAGCGAACGCGGCTTGCTGGCGCAGGCCTGCAATACCTTGACCTTCAAGGACGGCCAGATCCTGGGCGACAACACCGACGGCATCGGCCTGGTGATTGATATCGAACGCAACGCGGGCCTGTCCCTCAAGGGCTTGCGCCTGCTGCTGATCGGCGCCGGTGGCGCCGCGGCCGGCGTGCTGGGCCCGCTGCTGCAAGCCGACCCGGCGCACATCAGCGTGGCCAACCGCACGCTGCACAAGGCCGCAGAGCTGGTGGCGCGCCATGTGCCACTGGCCGCGCAGCGCCACACCGAACTCGAGGCCCATACCCTGCACGGCTTCGGGGCCCCCTTTGACGTCATCATCAATGCCACCGCGACCAGCCTCAGCGGTGCGTCGGTGCCGGTGCCGGCCCGCGCCTTGAAACCCGGCGCCCTGGCCTACGACATGATGTACGGCCCCGGCGCCCAGGGCTTCATGGACTGGGCGCAAGCCCATGGCGCCGTGCCGCGCGACGGCCTGGGCATGCTGGTCGAGCAAGCCGCCGAGGCCTTTTTGATCTGGCGCGGCGTGCGCCCGCCCTCCAGCCAGGTGCTGGCCGAGTTGCGCAAGCTGATGCAGGGCTAAAACCATGAAACCGATTTGGCGCTGGCTCAGCCTGGTGACCCTCGCCCTGGCGCTGCTGCAACTGTATTTTGTGGTGCGCATCGTCGCCATGCGGGTCATCGACCCGCAGTCCACCGCCTTCCAGCGCTCCGAAGCCTGGCGCATCGCTACCCAAAAAGACGCCTTGCGCTGGCGCCAGCAGTGGCTGCCCTACGACAAAATCTCCAGCAACCTGAAGCGCGCGGTGATCGCCAGCGAAGACGACGGTTTTGCCAACCACGACGGCGTCGACTGGAATGCGCTGGAGAAAGCCTGGGAAAGAAACGCCCGGGCAGAAGAGCAGGCCGCCCGGGCGCAGGCCCGGCTGGACGCCCGCAACCCGCCCAAACCGAGCGCCAAAGCGCCGGCCGCCAAGCCGGTCAAGCCGCCCAAGGTGGTGGGCGGCTCCACCATCACCCAGCAATTGGCCAAAAACCTGTTTTTGTCGGGCGAGCGCACGTTTTTGAGAAAGGGGCAGGAATTCGTCCTCACGCTGCTGCTGGAAGCCGTGCTCAGCAAGGAACGCATCCTGGAAATCTACCTCAACAACGTGGAATGGGGTGAAGGCGTGTTTGGCGCCGAAGCCGCGGCCCAGCATTATTTTCGCAAGTCCGCCGCGCAACTCAGCGCTTATGAGGCGGCACGGCTGGCGGTGATGCTGCCGCGGCCCAAGTATTTTGAAAAGCTGCCCAACTCCAGCTACGTGGCGGGGCGCGCCGCCCGCATCGCCCGGCGCCTCGAAGGCGCGGAACTGCCATGACCACCGCCCAGCCTGAGCCCGACCGCTGGCGCAGCCGCATGGCCGCGTGGGTGTCGCCGCTGGCGGCCGCAGCGGTCAGCCTGTGTTTACTCGGGCTGATTCGCGTGCTCACCGGCGCCCAGGCGCGCTGGTGGGGCTGCCCGCCCAAGGCCGAACAGCGCATTTATTTTGCCAACCACCAAAGCCACGCCGACCTGCTGATGATCTGGGCCGCGCTGCCCAAAGAACTGCGGCGCAGCACCCGGGCCGTGGCGGCCCGGGAATACTGGACCCAGTCGCCCTTCAGGCAATGGATCACCTCGGCCGTGTTCAACGTGATTTATGTCGCGCGCGAGCGCAATGCGACCGAGGACCCGCTGGAGCCGCTGGTCGAGGCCCTGGCCGCGGGCGATTCGCTGATTTTGTTCCCCGAAGGCACACGCGGCCACTTCGATGACCCGCAGGCCTTCAAGGCCGGGCTGTACAACCTGGCCACCAAATTCCCGACGGTGGAACTCATCCCGGCCTGGATCGCCAATGTGCAGCGCGTCATGCCCAAGGGCGAAGTGGTGCCGGTGCCGGTGCTGTGCTCGGTCACCTTCGGTGCGCCCCTACAGGTGCAGGCCGGTGAAGACTGCCATGCCTTTTTGCAGCGCGCGCGCCAGGCCGTCATCGCCCTGCGCGACATCTGAGGCCGGTTCATGTACCACACCCTGAAAAACCTCAGCCCGGCGCAGCAGGTCGGCGCCATGTTCGTGCTGGTGTTCGGCCTGCTGGTGCTGGCCTCGGTGAGCCTGTTTTTGCTGTCCATGCGCGAGCATGAAGACGCGCAGGCGCAGCAAAACCATCGGGACCGCATCGGCAAGCTGAGCAAACTGCTGCGCACCAGCTGGGCGCTGATCTTTGTCTTCTGGGTGGCCTGGCTGGCCGGCGACATCACCCGCCTGGTGCTGTTTGCGCTGGGTTCGTTCTTTGCCTTGCGCGAATTTTTGACGCTGTCACCCACGCGCCGGGGCGACCACCGCAGCCTGGTGCTGGCTTTTTTTGGCGTGCTGCCGTTTCAGTACTCCCTGGTGGCCACCGAGCACTTCGACCTGTTCACGGTGTTCATCCCGGTTTACGTGTTTCTGGCGCTGCCCGTGGCCAGCGCGCTGGCCAACGACCCGGTGCGCTTTCTGGAGCGCAACGCCAAGCTGCAGTGGGGCATCATGGTCTGCATTTACGGCATGAGCCATGTGCCGGCGCTGATGCTGCTGGACTTTCCACACTACGACAAGAAAAACGCTTTTCTGGTGCTGTTTCTGGTGCTGGTGGTGCAAAGCTGCATGGTCACGCAGCACCTGGTAAGCCGGCACTGGCCCAAAACCCCGGCGGCGGCGCAGATCAGCCAGAGTTTCACCTGGCACAGCTGGGGCTGGGGCATGGCCGTGGGCAGCCTGCTGGGGGCCGTGCTGGCGGGCATCACGCCCTTTGTGCCGGGCCAGGCCTTTGCCCTGTCGTTCATCGCCTGCGCCGCCGGGTCGCTCGGGCACCTGGTCATGAAAGCCCTCAAGCGCGACCGCGGCATCCCGATCTGGCAGGGCCAGGCCAAAAGCGTGACCGGGGCCGGCGGCATGCTCGACCGCATCGACTCGCTGTGTTTTGCCGCGCCGGTGTTCTTCCATTCGGTGCGCTGGTACTTTGGCTTATGAGAATCCTCGGCATCGACCCCGGCCTGCGCACCACCGGTTTTGGCCTGGTGGACGTGGACGGCGCGGAACTGCGCTATGTGGCCAGCGGCACCATCAGCACCACCCACCTCGACAAAGACCTGCTGCCCGAGCGCCTCAAGGTGCTGTTTGACGGCATCCGCGAAGTGGTGGCGCGTTATGAGCCCGACGCCGCCACGGTCGAGATCGTCTTTGTCAACGTCAACCCGCAGTCCACCCTGCTGCTGGGGCAAGCCCGGGGCGCGGCCATCACCGCGCTGGTGTTTTCCGATTTGCCGGTGTCGCAATACACCGCGCTGCAAATGAAGCAAGCCGTGGTCGGCTGGGGCCGCGCCAGCAAGGGCCAGATTCAGGAAATGGTCAAACGCCTGCTGAACCTGCCCGGCCTGCCCGGCCCCGACGCCGCCGACGCGCTGGGCCTGGCCATCACCCACGCCCACGCCAACAAGGCCATGGCCCGGCTGGCGCTGGCCGATGGCGTGATTGGCGCGGGCAAGGGGAAATACAAGGCGGGGCGGAGCCGGTAGCCCGGTCAATCAGCCGCGTCACGGTCACCCTGAGCGCCAATTTTTCAAGCTTGCATGCCGATTAGCTGTGCAGCCTCAAGCGGGCTCATCACGTCGATTCCCTCTTTCATTGGGTAGGACCGCCCGACGGGAGCTACCAGCAACTTACGCGAGGCGCTCAAGTCATTTGCCGCCGTGTAGAAGCCTTTTGATACGCTGGGGGCAGAGGACCGTTTGATTTCAATAACCCAGGTCTGGCTGTTTCGAAACGCCAAAACCAGATCAACTTCTGCGCCATTACTGGTCCTGTAAAAGCTGGCCTGCGCACCGGGTGCCGCGTTAATGAGTTGCTCAACGACAAAGCCCTCCCAACTGGACCCGGCCACCGGGTGGCTTAGAACCGCGTCAAGATCCTGTAATCCCAGCAGGGCATGAACGAGTCCACTGTCGCGCACATACACCTTTGGGGAGCGAACCAGTCGCTTGCCCACGTTGCCGCTCCATGCCGGAAGTCGCCGCACCAGCATCAAATCGGAAAGAAGGTCTATATAGCGGCCGACCGTTTGACCACTGATGGCAAGTGCAGAGGCGAGCTTGGCTTGATCGAGTAACTCACCTTGGTTGTGGGCCAGCATGGTCCACAAGCGGCGCAGGGTGATTGCCGGAATCCTCGGTCCAAGTGCCGGAATATCCTTTTCCAGATAAGTCGTGATGAAGACCTCGCGCCAGGTGCGACTGGCAGCGTCATTACTGGCCAGCCATGCCAACGGGAAGCGTGGTCTTGCCTACCTGGCGCGGTCCGAGTAGTGCGACTGCCGGAAACTGGGCGAGAAGGTCGTTTAACCGCTGATGGATGATTCGTCGAAACATCAATGCTTTATATCCATTGAGTGGAGTAATTGCATGGTTTCATGATGTGCCGTCCGCGTTGGAGGCTTGACGAAGGGTCGAAGGGCTTCGACAGGCTCAGCCCGAACGGAACTTAAAACATCACCGGGCCGGATCAATCGTGTGCTGCTTTTGATTGCCCGAAATAGTCAAGCGCCTGCTGAACCTGCCCGGCTGGCGCTGGCCGACGGCGTGATCGGCGCGGGCACCCATCCTGCCATTGCGCCAGCACCGTTGGTGCGGCTGGCCGGTGGGGCAAATAGCTGCCCTTAGCGTTAATTGGAGTCTGACCCCAATTGTTCTTGACCCCGTTTGTTTCCGGGCTTCAAGCATGCAAAGTTCAAGCCAGCAAAGCGTTCGAAGTCACCATCAAAGGACACCAACCGACAGCCGGTGGCCATGGCAAAAGCCGCCAAATAAGCATCCGTCCAGAGGTGGTGCGCAAACCCCGGCGCGCAGCTGAATGCGCAATATTGATCGTCCAGACCGGCGGGTTCAGGCAGCCAGCGGATGATGGGCAAGGACAAAAACTGCCGGTAAATAATCCAGGCCTCATGCGGACTCAACGGATTGGGCATGACGCGTGCGTGTGTGCTCAAGCGCAAAAACCCATTTGCAGTCACCCTGCAAAAGGCACGGCTTTGCACCGCGGCATCGGCCCAATAACGGCTGGCAGCGGTGTGATGAATGTGCCGTTTATCCACCAATGCCAACCAGACATTGATGTCAGGCAGGTCGTTCATCGCCCGGCCGCCTGCGTCAGTACTTTTTGGTACTGGGTCAGGTCTTCTTCATCAAGGACGGCACCGAGTTGTGCATTCGACAAGAACGGTGTGACCGTGCCATCGGCTTCACGCGCAATCGGAATGGGGCACGGGCCAGACTGCGGCGACGGCGGCGGCTTTGTCATGCCGACGGCCAGCCCGTGCTCGATGAGTTGTGTCACCAGCTCTTTGAGCTTCAGGCCATTCATGGCCGCTTGCGCCTTGAGCTGACGAAAAGTCTCATCGGGCAGGTCAAGGGTGGTACGCATAAAAACACCTTTACATCAAATAGTGACATCTTACACGCTATGCGTTGCATCATCGACACGAAGGCCCGCAATTTGCCAGCAGTTCCACCAGCGTCTTGCGCTCCTCAGCAGACAAGTTCTGTCCACGCAGGTCAAGCAGCAACTGCCGCGCCGACACCCGCTCACCGGCAATGAACAGCAGTTGCGCCCACTTGAGCCGATTGCTCGGCTTGCCCGGATTCAGCGCCAGCGACTATGCCCGTCAGGTAAACGATGCTGGAATGCAAGACCTGACCCCGTTTGTTTGCTCAGGCAGCAAGCGCCAAAGGTTCAATTTCGGCTTCGATTTGCTGCGCCTTGTCGCGCTCAGCGAGCTTGAGGTCATACATTTGTTGCAAATTCAACCATGACTGCGCGTCACCGCCAAAATAACGCGCCAGACGCAAGGCGGTGTCAGGGGTGACGCCGCGCCGCTCCAGCACGATGTCATTAATCCGTCCGGCAGGCACATGCAGTGCCTTTGACAGCGCATTGGCACTCATGCCCAGCGGCTTCAGATAGTCTTCCCGCAGGAACTCGCCCGGGTGTATTGCACGCATGCCGTTTTTAATCATCTTGCCCTCCGTGGCACAAAAAGTCAGTGGTAATCAACAATTTCAACATCACAAGGACCCTCTGCAGTCCAAACGAAGCAAACGCGCCACTGCTGGTTGATGCGAATGCTGTACTGCCCCTCACGATCACGCGTCAGTCTTTCCAGATGGTTACCGGGCGGCGACTTGAGAAACTCCAAAGTCATGGCAGCCGCCAGTTGCGTCAACTTGCGCTCAGCAACATCCCGGATATTGGCAAAACGCCTGGACTTGCCTGTTTCAAAAAGCGATTGTGTGTCCTGGCATTTAAACGACTGAATCATAAGTTGTCATCATATACCGCTTGCCGGTAAACGGCAAGTCGACGTCGTCGGACCTGGCTGCGTCGGTATGGCGGCTGCAACGGCCACACCATCATGAGCGCCATCGCTTTGAACCCACTGCGCATCTGGTCGGACGTGTGGCAACACCGCTAACCGATGCTGGAATGCAAGACCTGACCCCGTTTGTTTCCCCGTTTGTTTCCGCGCACTCTGATGTAAAGTGCAGCCGA
>JALNWC010000043.1 GCA_023231075.1 Rhodoferax sp. | reverse complement strand
TTGGTCGGTGTGAAAGGATTCGAACCTTCGACCCCTTGCACCCCATGCAAGTGCGCTACCAGGCTGCGCCACACACCGAAGCGTTAAATTATAACCACAGAGCCGGCCTGTTTCAGAGAGCGGGCGACAGCAAGGCGCGTATTTCGTGAAGCTCATGGCGCACCTGGCGCCAGGGGTCATCCGACAGGTCAACTGAGAGCAGCGTGTCCTGCTCGGTAAAACCGGCTGCTTGGGCGTCGTGCATGTCGATGCCGTCGTCACTTTCAGGCATGTTGTCGGAGGACAACTGGCGTTTATCGCGCCCGGACTGCACCAGTTCCTGCATTTTGTTGCGTGCACCACTGATGGTGAAGCCCTGGTCGTAAAGCAATTCGCGAATGCGCCGGATCATCAGCACTTCGTGGTGCTGGTAATAGCGCCGGTTACCGCGGCGTTTCATGGGTCGCAATTGGGTGAATTCCTGCTCCCAGTAACGCAGCACATGCGGTTTGACGCCGCACAACTCGCCGACTTCACCGATGGTGAAGTAGCGTTTGGCGGGAATGGGGGGGAGCGAATTCTCCATGCGAATCAACAATCTAAGCTGCAAAAATGCAAGCGTACTCTAACTGAGCCCATACTGTAAAGACAACTTACCCGGACACGACTTGCGAAGGATCAAACCTGAGCCCGATTTGCCGACGCGCCGGCCTGAATTTGCTCCTTGAGCTTCTGGCTGGCATGGAAAGTGACCACCCGGCGCGCAGCGATCGGGATGGCCTCGCCGGTGCGGGGGTTGCGCCCGGGGCGCGGTGATTTGGTACGGATCTGGAAGTTGCCAAAGCCGGTGATCTTGACGTCGTCGCCATCGACCAGGCTGTTGGAGACCAGGTCGAAAAAAGCATCGACCATGTCCTTGGACTCGCGCTTGTTCAAGCCGATCTGCTCAAACAACAGCTCGGCGAGTTGCGCCTTGGTGAGCGCCGGGGTTTCCAATGTTTCAACGGTAATGTCCATCGATGACTCGCTCTGTAGCTAAGGGGGTGACAAGCGGTTTACACGCGCTGACGCGCGGCAACTTTTTCGCTCAAGGTGGCGAGCACGGCGGCCACGGCTTCTTCGATTTGCTGTTCCGACAGCGTTGCGTCTTGCGCGTTGAGCGTCAAACGGATGGCCATGCTTTTCTCTGGCGCCAGGTTTTGCGTATCAACCGCCTGGGGCTTGGGCCGGTAGATGTCGAACAGCACCGCATCGCGCAAAATGCCAGCGCACGGCGCGGCCCAGATGGCTTGCATCAGGGCGTTGTGGGTGACCGACTCGGCCACCAGCACGGCAATGTCACGCTCCACCGCCTGGAAGCGCGGCACGGCCTGGAAGCGCGGCACCTGGCGAGCCAAGGCTGCATCCAGATCGACTTCAAACATGATGGGCGCCTGCACCAGGTCATGGGACTGGCGCCATTTGGGATGCAGTTCACCGACAAAGCCGACCGCCGCACCCGCACACCGCACGCGCGCGCAACGCCCGGGGTGCATGGCCGGGTGCTGGGCGGGCTCGAAGCTCAGGCGGGTCGGGGCAAACAGGGCTTCGAGGTCGCCCTTGACATCAAAGAAATCAACCGGGCGTTCCTTGCAGCCCCACTCGGGCGCGTCGACCGGACCCATGGCCACGCCGGCGACACGCATGGGCTGATCGAAGCCCTGCACTGTGGTGTCGGAACTCAGCACCGAGGCGTCACGCAGGAACACGCGACCGAGCTCGAAGACGCGCACGCGCTGCGCCTTGCGGTCCTGGTTGAACTTGAGCACCTGCAGCAGCGAGCCCAGCAGGCTGGAGCGCATCACGCTCATCTGGCTGGCAATGGGGTTGAGCAGCTTGATGGGCTGCATGTTGCCCGCCAGCTCATGCTCCCAGCGCTCGTCACAGAAGCTGAAGTTGATGGTTTCCTGGTAGCCCAAAGCGGCGAGCGTGCGGCGCAGCGCAAACGGGCTGCGCCGGGCCTCAGGACGAAGCTTGGCTGTGATGGGTGCTTGCGGCGGCGTCTGCGGCAAATGATGGAAGCCGATCATGCGAGCCACTTCCTCGATCAGGTCTTCCTCGATTTGCAGGTCGAAGCGGTAGGACGGCGCGGTGACTTCGATGACACCATCCCCCTCGGTCACGGGCAGGCCCAGGCCGGTGAGCGCCTTGACGCACTGCGCCTGGGTCAGGGGCATGCCCAGCACGCGGGCGGCACGCGCCACGCGCAGGGTGACCTTGGCAGGCTGGGGCATGGCGACCTGCTGGTCGTCCATGGGGCCGCAGACGGTGTCCGGTGTGCCGCAGATGTCCAGCACCAGCCGACTGATGCGTTCGATGTGCTCGACGGTGAGCTCGGGGTCGACGCCGCGCTCGAAACGGTGGCCGGCATCGGTGGAAAAATTGAAGCGGCGTGAGCGCCCGGCAATGGCCTTGGGCCACCAGAAGGCGGCTTCGACATAGATGTTGGCAGTGTCGTCGGACACGGCGGTGGCATCGCCGCCCATGATGCCGGCCAGGGATTCGACCTGGACCCTGTCGGCGATCACACCCACCTGGGCGTCGACCGTGACGGTGCTGCCGTTGAGCAGCTTGAGCGACTCGCCCGCCCTGCCCCAGCGCACGTCGAGGCCGCCGTGAATTTTGTCGAGGTCAAATAGGTGCGAGGGTCGACCCAGTTCAAACATCACGTAATTGGAGATGTCGACCAGCGCGGTCACGCTGCGCTGGCCGCAACGCGCCAGACGGTCGACCATCCAGGCCGGCGTGGCGGCCTGGGGGTTGACGCCGCGAATGATGCGGCCGGAAAAACGACCGCACAAATCAGGCGCACTGACATTGACCGGTAACACATCCGTGAGGGCGCAATGGGCCGTGGGGAAAGCCGGTGTTTGCAGGGCTGCGCCGGTGAGCGCGGACACTTCGCGCGCGACGCCGTAGACGCTCAGGCAATGCGCCAGGTTGGGCGTGAGCTTGAGCGTGAACAGGGTGTCGTCCAGCAGCAGATGCTCGCGAATGTTTTGCCCCACGACGGCCTCAGCCGCCAGTTCGAGCAGGCCACCATGGTCTTCAGAAAGCTTGAGTTCGCGCGCCGAGCACAGCATGCCGAAGCTCTCCACACCACGCAGCTTGCCAACCTTGATCAGGAACGGCTGACCATCTTCACCCGGAGGCAATTCGGCCCCGACCATGGCACAGGGCACCTTGATGCCAACCCGGGCGTTGGGCGCGCCACAGACAATGGTGAGCAGCTCGGGCTGACCCACGTCAACCTGGCAAACACGCAGCCGATCGGCATTGGGGTGCTGCGCGGCTTGCTTGATTTCGCCGACCACGATGCCACTGAACGGCGGCGCCACCGGCTTGAGTTCTTCGACTTCCAGGCCGGCCATGGTCAGGGTCTCAGCGAGTTCAGCGGTGCTTAAAGGGGGGTTACAGAATTCACGCAACCAGGATTCAGGAAATTGCATAGTCGATCAATCAAATAATTCTCTTAAACATGGTTTGCCCACGCAGGTCGTCATTGCGAGGCGCAAAGCGACGCGGCAATCCATGGCATCTGGGGTGATGGATTGCTTCACTTGCGCATCGCAATGACGGGGCTGATGCGGCTCAACGGAACTGCGACAAGAAGCGAATGTCGCCGTCGAAAAACAGGCGCAAGTCGTTGACGCCATAGCGCAGCATGGTCAGGCGGTCCGGGCCCATGCCGAAGGCAAAACCGATGTAGCGCTCGGGGTCGAGGCCCATGTTGCGAATCACATTGGGGTGGACCTGACCCGACCCTGCGACTTCGAGCCAACGGCCGGCCAGCGGGCCGCTGGGGAACTGGATGTCAATTTCGGCACTGGGCTCGGTGAACGGGAAAAAACTCGGCCTGAACCGCAGCACCAGATCAGGGTTTTCAAAGAAGGTGCGGCAAAAATCGGTGAAGACGTACTTCAGGTCCTTGAAGCTGATGGCCTCGCCCACCCACAGGCCTTCGCACTGGTGGAACATGGGCGAATGGGTGGCGTCGCTGTCGACGCGGTAGGTGCGCCCGGGCGCAATCACACGAATTTCGGGCATGTCGCCGCTGTAAAGCGTGCCGTCATTGGCGCCGCCATGGGCCAGGCGGTGCTGCTTGACGTGCTGCACCGCGTGCCGGATCTGCATCGGGCTGGTGTGGGTGCGCAGCAAATTGGGGGCGGTGTCGCTGCCGCCTTCGACATAGAAGGTGTCGTGCATGGAGCGCGCCGGGTGGTCTTCGGGGGTGTTGAGCGCGGTGAAGTTGAACCAGTCGGATTCGATCTCCGGGCCCTGCGCCACTTCAAAACCCATGGAGCCAAAGATGGCCTCGATGCGCTCCAGCGTGAGCGACACCGGGTGCAGGCCACCGCTGCCACGCTGGCGGCCGGGCAGGCTCACGTCAAGGGCTTCGGCCTGCAGTTGGGCCTGCAACTCGCGGTCGGCCAGTGCCTGGCGGCGGGCGTTGAGCGCGGCTTCGATGCCCTGCTTGGCCTGGTTGATGGCGGCGCCCTGCAATTTCTTTTCTTCCACCGGCAAGGCGGCGAGGCCTTTCATGAGCTCGGTGATGCGACCGGCTTTGCCCAGGTACAGGGCCTTGCTGTTTTCAAGTTCAGCAGGGGTAGGAGCCAGCGCGAAGGCGGCGCGGGCTTGTTCAACAACAGCGGTCAAGTCGTTCATAAATACTTAGAAAAGCTCTGATCCAAGGAAAAAGGGCTAGCGCCTTTTCAAGCTCTAGCCCTTATCATAGTATTGCAAAAGGCTATAAATTAAATAGCAACAATTACAAATATTGCAACTCAAGCAGCCAGTTTGGCCTTGACTTGTTCCACGATACCAGCAAATGCGGCCATGTCATGGATCGCAATATCAGACAAAACCTTGCGGTCGATCTCGATACTGGCTTTCTTCAGACCGTTGGCAAATTGGCTGTAGGTCATGCCACACTGACGCGCAGCGGCATTGATACGGGCAATCCACAACTGACGGAAGACACGTTTTTTGGTACGACGGTCACGGTAGGCATATTGCCCAGCCTTCATGACCGCTTCTTTGGCGATCCGGAAGACATTACCACGACGACCGCGGAAACCTTTTGCAAGGGCTAAAACTTTTTTATGGCGGGCGCGAGCCGTTACACCACGTTTGACGCGAGGCATGTGAGTACTCCTTGTTCGTCGTTAATTAAATACCACGGCCTGGAAGCATCTGTGCCATGTGACCCATATTGGTCTCATGAACCGCAGTTGCACCACGCAATTGGCGTTTATTTTTAGTGGTCTTCTTGGTCAGGATGTGACGTTTGAAGGCGTGACCGCGTTTAACGGTGCCACCTGGACGGACGCGGAAGCGTTTCTTCGCCGCGCTTTTGGTCTTCATTTTGGGCATTTACTGCTCCTATTACATTGTGCTCGTGAGGCGTCTGCAAGCAATTTGCAGCCTTGATGGCCCCGAGCCACTTTGAAGTGGCGAGTTAGAAACCCACCACTTTGAAGTGGCAGGTGTTAACCCACCACTTTTGTGGCAAACACCTTGCGGTGCCTGCCCCAATCGGTTAAGCGCTGGCCGTGACCTCGGTCACGACCGGCTTGGCCGCAGCAACTTTCTTGCGGCCGGGCGCGATCATCATGATCATCTGGCGCCCTTCGAGCTTGGGAAACTGCTCGACCAAAATCGTATCGCCCAACTCATCGCGAATGCGGTTCAACAAGGCCATGCCGAGTTCCTGGTGCGTGATTTCGCGACCCCGAAAACGCAGGGTGATCTTGCATTTGTCGCCTTCAGCCAAAAAGCGCTTGATGTTGCGCATCTTGATGTTGTAGTCGCCGTCATCGGTACCGGGGCGGAACTTGATCTCCTTGATTTCGATCACGGTCTGCTTGGCTTTGGCTTCAGCAGCTTTCTTTTGTTCCTGGTACTTGAATTTGCCGTAATCCATCAAACGACACACGGGCGGATTGGCAGTGGCAGCAATCTCGACCAGGTCCACGTCCAACTCACCCGCCATGCGCAGTGCGTCATTGATATTGACAACACCCAGGGGCTCGTTTTCTAGACCAGAGAGGCGGACCTCCGGGACCATGATTTCCCGATTCAATCGGTGTTTGCGTTCTTCGCGGTGACGGCGATCACGATATTCGGTAGCGATGACTTGATCCTTTACAAAAACTGCCACATCCATCGTGGCTAAAACCGGGCAGCGCAAGCCCCATGAACAATTCAAAAAATCAAACGATTGATTTGTGCGTCACGTCGGCTGAAATTTTTTGAGCAAACTCGGCAACCGACATGACGCCAAGGTCTTGTCCACCCCGGGCTCGCACTGCAACAGCACCGGAAGCCATCTCTTTGTCACCAATGACGATCAGATACGGCACCTTCTGCATTGAATGCTCGCGTATTTTATACGTGATTTTTTCATTGCGCAGATCTGCCTCGACCCTAAAGCCTTGATTCTGCAGCGTTTTGACGACATCCTGGGCATATTCGGCCTGCGCGTCGGTGATGTTGAGCACCTTGACCTGCACCGGCGCGAGCCAGGTTGGCAGCGCGCCGGCGGTTTCCTCGATCAAAATCCCGATGAAACGCTCCAGGCTGCCGACGATGGCGCGGTGCAGCATGACCGGACGATGGCGGGCGCTGTCTTCACCGACGTAGTCGGCATCAAGCCGCTCGGGCATGGAGAAATCGACCTGGATGGTGCCGCACTGCCAGTGCCGGCCAATGGCATCTTTCAGGGTGTATTCGACCTTGGGACCGTAAAAAGCGCCCTCACCGGGTGAGAGTTCGAACTCACACCCCGAGGCGCGCAAGCTCTCGATGAGCGCGTGCTCGGCCTTGTCCCAGATCTCGTCGGAGCCGATGCGCTGCTCGGGCCGGGTGGCAATCTTGTAGATGATGTTCTTGAAACCGAAGTCGGCGTAGACCTTTTGCAGCAGCGTGGTGTAGGCCACGCATTCGGCCAGGATCTGGTCTTCGGTACAGAAAATGTGGCCGTCGTCCTGGGTAAAGCCGCGCACGCGCATGATGCCGTGCAGGCCGCCGGTGGCTTCGTTGCGGTGGCACTGGCCGAATTCGCCGTAGCGCAGCGGCAGGTCGCGGTAGCTTTTCAGGCCCTGCTTGAAGATCAGGATGTGACCCGGGCAGTTCATGGGCTTGAGGGCATAGTCGCGCTTTTCGGACTCGGTGGTGAACATGTTGTCCCGGTACTTGTCCCAGTGACCGGTCTTTTCCCACAGGCCTTTGTCGAGCAGTTGCGGCGCCTTGACCTCCTGGTAGCCGTTGTCGCGGTAGACCTGGCGCATGTACTGCTCCACCGCTTGCCAAATGGCCCAGCCCTTGGGATGCCAGAACACCAGGCCGGGCGCATGGTCGTCGACATGGAACAGGTCGAGCTCGCGACCCAGCTTGCGGTGGTCGCGCTTTTCGGCTTCTTCGAGCATGGTCAGGTGCTGCTGCAGGTCTTCCTTGGTGGCCCAGGCCGTGCCATAGATGCGCTGCAGCATTTCGTTCTTGTGATCGCCGCGCCAGTAAGCCCCGGCGACCTTCATGAGCTTGAAATGCTTGAGCTTGCCGGTGCTGGGCACGTGCGGGCCGCGGCACAGGTCTTCAAAACGGCCTTCACGGTACAGGCTGACGTCTTCACCGGCAGGAATGCTGGCGATGATTTCGGCCTTGTAGTGCTCACCCAGGCCCTTGAAATAAGCCACCGCCTCGTCACGCGGCAACACGCGGCGCAGCACAGGCTCGTCTTTGGCCGCCAGCGCTGTCATGCGTTTTTCAATGACGGCCAGGTCTTCCAGCGTGAACGGGCGCTCGAACGAAAAGTCGTAGAAAAAACCGTTTTCAATGACCGGGCCGATCGTGACCTGCGCCGTCGGGAAAATTTCCTTGACCGCGTAGGCCAGCAGGTGCGCCGTGGAATGCCGAATGACGTCCAGACCCTCTGCGTCCTTGGCGGTGATGATGGCCAGGCTGCTGTCTTGGTCGATCACAAAACTGGTGTCGACCACCTGCCCGTTCACCTTGCCGGCCAGCGCTGCCTTGGCCAGGCCGGTGCCGATGGAGGCCGCCACCTCGGCCACGGTGACCGCGGCGTCGTAGTTGCGTTGAGAACCATCGGGAAGCGTGATTTGGACCATGGCAATGAGGGGAAAAGGTAATTAAAAAACGCGGAAAGTCCGCGTTTGTGATCGGTGATTTTAAACCGGAGTTCACCCCATGAAAAAAGGCTGGCCGCCCCCGTCAGGGAACGCCAGCCTTTGAACGCCTCGGGCCCGGTTTTTTTAGTGGAACTGCTCTTCTTCGGTCGAGCCGGTCAGCGCCGTGACGCTGGACTTGCCACCCTGGATGACGGTGGTGACTTCGTCGAAATAACCGGTACCGACTTCCTGCTGGTGCGACACAAAGGTGTAGCCACGGTCGCGCGCGGCGAATTCGGGCTCCTGCACTTTTTCCACATAGGCGGTCATGCCGCGTGCCACGTAATCTTGCGCCAAGTCGAACATGTTGTACCACATGGAGTGGATGCCGGCCAGGGTGATGAACTGGTACTTGTAGCCCATGGCACCGAGTTCTTTCTGGAACTTGGCAATGGTGGCATCGTCCAGATTCTTCTTCCAGTTGAATGACGGGCTGCAGTTGTAGGCCAGCAGCTTGCCCGGGTGTTTGGCGCGCACGGCCTCGGCGAATTTCCGGGCAAATTCAAGATCGGGCGTGCCGGTTTCGCACCACACCAGGTCGGCGTAATCGGCATAGGCCACGGCGCGGCTGATGGCCTGGTCCAGGCCTTTGCGTGACTTGTAGAAGCCCTCGGCCGTGCGCTCACCGGTCAGGAATGGTTTGTCATTGGCATCGTAGTCGCTGGTCAACAGGTCAGCGGCTTCGGCGTCGGTGCGGGCAATCACCAAGGTCGGCACACCACAGACGTCGGCAGCCATGCGGGCAGCGACAAGCTTCTGAATGGCTTCAGCCGTGGGCACCAGCACCTTGCCGCCCATGTGGCCGCATTTCTTGACCGAAGCCAGTTGGTCTTCCCAGTGCACACCGGCGGCACCGGCACGGATCATGTTCTTCATGAGTTCAAACGCATTGAGCACGCCACCAAAACCGGCTTCGGCGTCGGCCACGATCGGAGCAAACATGTCGGTATAGCCCTTGTCACCCGCATCGACGCCCTTGGAGTGCTGGATTTCATCAGCACGACGGAACGAGTTGTTGATGCGCTCGACCATCGTCGGCACCGAATCGACCGCGTACAGCGACTGATCAGGGTACATCGACAAAGAAGTATTGCCGTCGGCGGCCACTTGCCAGCCCGACAGGTAGATGGCTTTCACGCCGGCCTTGACTTGCTGCATGGCCTGACCGCCGGTGAGCGCACCGAGGCAATTGACATAGGCTTCGGTGTTGACCAGATTCCACAGCTTTTCTGCACCACGGCGCGCCAGGGTGTGCTCGATCGGGAAGGAACCACGCAGACGCACCACGTCGGCGGCGCTGTAGCCGCGCTTGATGCCTTTCCAGCGCGGGTTGGTCGCCCAGTCTTTTTCCAGGGCGGCAATTTGTTGTTCACGGCTTAATTGTTCGGTGAGAGTCTGTGGCATGAGGTCACTCCTGAGTTGATGAAAAGGAAGGCATCTGTTGCATTACGCTGTTGACACCATGGCGTTTATTCTATGTCTTATAGAAGACACCAAACACATCTTATGTCTTATAGAAGACTTTTATTTAATCGAATGAAATCAATAACTTGGGATTTATATTTCGCTATGTGGCACGCAATTTTCTGAATTTGCGGATTTTCCAGTTCATTCAGACTGTTTCCATTGCGCCATACGAAACCAAAATTTCGCAATGCAAAATTAATACAGATCAGCGTAACGATTAAGTTCCCAGTCGCTCACCGACTGGCTGAAGCTGCTCCACTCCTGCCGCTTGATGGCCAAAAATTGCTGGCAGAAGTCCGGGCCGACGGCGTCCATCAGCCGCGTGTCGGCCGCCAGCGCGTCAAACGCTGCGCCAAGGTCGCGCGGCAGGCGCGCGGGCATGGTCCGGCCGCTGGCGAAGCGCTCATACAGGTCTTCGGCGCAGGGCGCGGGGGCGGTCATGTCGCGCTCAATACCATCCAGCCCGGCGGCCAGGGTGGCGGCGATGGCTGCGTAGACGTTGCATGACGGGTCGGGCAAACGCCACTCGATGCGCCCGGCGACGCTGCGCAGCAGGCAAGTGCGGTTGTTGTCACCATAGGCTTTTCACACCAGCGACCAGGTGGTGCCCGAGGCGCTGTCGCTGCAGGCCAGCCGTTTGAAGCTGTTGACGGTGGGGGCGCACAGGGCGCTCAGGGCGTCGGCGTGATGCAGCAGGCCAGCCACAAAGCGGTAGGCCGTGAGACTGAGTTGCAGGGCGTCGCTGTGGTCCTGGAACACGGCGCGGCCCTGCGCATCGGTGATGCTCAAGTGGAAGTGCAAACCGCTGCCCGGCATGGCGGCAAAGGGCTTGGGCATGCAACTGAAGACACAGCCGTGCTTTTGCGCCACCGCATGCGCCGCCATCTTGAACAGCATGAAGCGGTCTGCGGCTTCCAGCGCGCGATGGAAACGGTAATTGATTTCGTACTGGCCCCGGGCATCTTCGTGGTCGATTTGCTGCAGCCTGAAGCCCAATTGGGTGAGGGTCTGGCGCATGTCGTCAAGAAACGCGTGGTGGCGATGGATGGCTTTCAGGTCGTAAGAGGGTTTGTCAAGACCGTCCTGCGCGTCGGCGCCCTGCCAGTGGCCCTTGTCGTCCTGGCGCAGCAGGAAAAATTCGGGCTCGATGCCGACCCACAGGGTCCAGCCGCGCGCTTTCAAGCGCTCGAGCTGGTGCTTGAGCAGTTGGCGCGAGCAGGTGGCCAGCGGCGAGCCACCGGCATAGCCGTCGCACACGGCATGGGCCACGCCGGGCATCCACGGCAAGGCCCGCAGCGATTCGAGTTGCACCCGGCCGTAGTATTCGCTGCGCGCGCCAAAGCGCCCCAGACCCGTGCCCCGGATGCTGGGGCCGGCAAAACCAGCGCCGTTTTCCACCCATTCCTTCAGGTCGTCCAGCTGCACCAGCTTGCCTTTGGCCACGCCGTGCAGGTCGCAAAACTGGGTCAGGATGCTGTGAATGCCTTGAGCCGACAGGTCGTCCATGGTGGCTTGAAGGTTGTCGGTTTGGGGCATGGTGTGTCGCTCAAGCTTGCAAGTGTGTCAAACCGGACTGTCGATGCGGATCCAGGTGGTCTTGGTCTCGGTGTACTTGTCAAACGCGTGCAGCGACTTGTCGCGCCCTACCCCGCTTTGCTTGTAGCCGCCAAAAGGCACGGTGATGTCGTCTTCGTCGTACTGGTTGACATGGACCGTGCCGGCGCGCAGCGCGCGCGCCACGCCGTGCGCCTTGTTGATGTCGCGCGTCCAGACCGCCGCCTGCAGGCCGTAGATGCTCTGGTTGGCCTGGCGCACGACCTCGGCGGTGTCGGTGAACGACAAAACCGAGAGCACCGGGCCAAAGATTTCTTCGCGGGCAATGCTCATGTCCGGCGTGACGCCGGCAAAGATGGTGGGCTGCACGTAGCAGCCGCCACTGTCCACCAGCGCCTGCTCGCCCCCGGCCAGCAGCGCCGCACCCTCCTGCTTGCCGAGTTCAATGTAGCGCAGCACCGATTTCATTTGGGTCTGGTCGACGATGGCGCCCATGATGGTGTCGGGCGCCAGCGGATTGGCGGGCGCGTAGCCCGGCACCAGCGCCAGGGCTTTCTCAAGGAACTGCTCGCGGATGCCGGCCTCGACAAACAGGCGCGACGGCGCGTTGCAGCTTTCGCCCTGGTTGAAGAAGATGCTGCCGACCGCGGCCTCGACCGCTTTGTCCAGGTCGGGGCAATCGGCAAAAACGATGTTGGGCG
>JALNWC010000042.1 GCA_023231075.1 Rhodoferax sp. | reverse complement strand
CCCATGACGTACGCGTGCGGCCTCAGTCAACGCCTGGCCACACTTACACGTTTGGATGCATGTCCGGGTGCACCTCGTTGCACAGCAGGCCGTTATCTGTGATCATGAAATTTCCATCGCGCATGGCTTTGTTCAGATCCGCTTGCACTTGCTCGCGCGTGAGGCTCGCTTGCGCTTGTTTGGCTGGGTAGCGCTCCGGGTACAACGCATTGAGCTTCAGACCCTGGTCGCCGGGCGCAGGCATGTCGCCAGTGCGGATGGCTTGGGCCAGCTCGGCTTGCACTTGCTCGCGCGTTACGCCGGCAAGGGCCTGGGTGCCTGCGAGCAGACCGGTGGCGAGGATCAAGGCGATGGATGTAAATTTGGTATTCATGATGATCATTCCTTTCAAGGTTTGTCAAACAGTTCCGGGCAAGTCGGTCGTCATCGTGTACCGTCTTGTCCCGCTTCTATCGCCGTATTGCGATATGGGTGAACTATAGAAAGCGAACCTCGTCGGATGCATGACCGTCAAGTTACAAATAGGTCAGCAATCGGGAATGACGTCGTCTACAAATGAGACTGCTTTGGGAAGCCACGTGATGGTCGGGGACCTGTCAAAAAATTTGTTATAAATCCTGATATTTTGTTATCAGCAAGCTTCAACTCCCATGTTCCGCTACCTTACCGTCCCCGTCACCGCCTTTGCCCAAAACTGTTCCCTGGTCTGGTGCGACCAGACACTCAAAGCCGCCGTCATTGATCCCGGTGGCGACCTCGACCTGTTGCTCGAAGAAGTTGAGAGGCTGGGTTTAAAACTGGAGCAAATCTGGCTGACCCATGCCCACATCGACCATGCCGGCGCTGCCGGCGAGCTGGCCGAACGGCTGGGCTTGCCCATCATCGGCCCGCATCCGGCCGACCAGTTCTGGATCGACGGCCTGCCCGGGCAAAGCAAGATGTTTGGTTTTCCGCCGGCCCAAGCCTTCACCCCGACGCGCTGGCTCAAGGATGGCGATACCGTCAGCGTGGGTCAATGCGCGCTGGCGGTGCGCCACTGCCCGGGTCACACGCCGGGTCATGTGGTGTTTTACTCGGCCGAGGCCAAGCGGGCCTTTGTCGGCGATGTGCTGTTTGCCGGCTCGATCGGCCGCACCGATTTTCCGCAGGGCGACCATGACACGCTGATTGCCAGCATCAAAAATCGCCTGTGGCCGATGGGCGACGACACCGTGTTCATTCCCGGCCATGGCCCCGAGAGCACGTTCGGGCGCGAGCGGCGCAGCAACCCCTATGTGGCGGATTAGCTACTTTGGGGTCTTGGGTAAAAATGAGACATCGGGCAGGGATTCGGGTTTGTGTGAAAGCGCCGCGTCATGCAAAGGAAGATAATGCGGGGCTATGAAAACAAGTGCCACGCAATTTCCTGCAGCCATGTCCTTTGCTGGCGTGAATGCCTTTGCTGCGCGTAACCTGCAGCTGCTCAGCGCTATTGAAAACACGCTTGATGCGCTGGACAGCGACATCAAGATCATTGTTGGCATTGACGCCAGCTATGAGGAATTGCGCCAGAGACTGGAATCAAATGATGCCGTCATTGATCCCGATCGCCGGATTGAGTCCAATCTGGTCAAAGCGTCTGATGCCTGCTCCAGGATCTATCACGACGCCCAGCAGCGGCATGTGGCTGCCTGCAGCGATCCGCTGCTGAACCCTGATGACGGCGTGGCAGACGCCTATGAATCATTCATGGATGCCATCCGGCATCTGCATGACACGGTAGAGGACTTGCGTGAATGGGTGGCTACCCACGATGCCGTGCTTGAACCATCAACCAGTGCAGTATTCTCAAACGCTGATGATTTGTTTGAGTCGTTGATGTCTGCCAAGTGACTGGCATCCGAATAGAAAATTTTTCTTACTCCGCCAGATTCCAGGCAGAGTTCAAGGCGTTGTCTGACGATGCAAAAAAGGCTTGCATCGAGGCACTGAAAACACTTCAGAGCCACCCGCAGGCAAAATCGTTGCGCCTGCACATGCTCAAGGGCATGCCCAAGCCTACGATCTGGAAAATTGACGTCTACACCAACCACTCATGGCAGGTGACGTTTGAACTTGTTGGCACCACAGCCGAACTCAAGCGCATTGGCACGCACAAGGCGATTGACCGCGACCCCCGTTAGGCTAGAAACGGCAGTTGATCGCTTTGTATCCCTTGCCAAGCCGCATGAAATCAAGCGTTGACGGCTTCGATGGCGTTCACCTCATGGGTGAGAGCGCTATGCACCTGCCGTTTCTAGATTAGCCCTTGCCAAAGATCATGTCGGGCAGGAATAGCGTGATTTGCGGGATGTAGGTAACCAGGACCAAAAAGCTCAGCAGCACCATCAGCCAGGGCAATGCCGCCTTGGTGACCTGCACCAGGTTCATGCCCGTGACACCACTCGTCACAAACAGGTTCAGCCCCACCGGCGGCGTCACCATGCCGATCTCCATGTTGACCACCATGATGATGCCCAGGTGAATCGGGTCAATGCCAAGCTGGGTCGCAATCGGGAAGAAGATCGGCGCCAGAATCAGGATGATGCCGGTGGGTTCCATGAAGTTGCCGGCGATCAGCAAAATGATGTTGACCACCAGCAAAAACATCCACGGCGTCATGCCCATGCCCATGATCTGCTCGGCAATGGTTTGCGGAATGCGCTCGGTGGTGAGCACGTGGGCAAACAGCATCGCGTTGGCCACAATGAACATCAGCATCACGGTGGTACGCCCGGCTTCCAGAAACACGTGGGGCAACTGTTTGGCAGACAAATCACGGTAAATGAACACCGCCACCACCAGCGCATAAACAGCCGACACCGCCGCCGCCTCGGTGGGCGTGAAGATGCCGCCATAAATACCGCCCATGATGATGACCAGCAGCGCCAGCCCCCACATCGAGTCTTTGAAGGCACGCAAGACTTCAGACACGCTGGCCTTGGGTGGCGGCTTGATCTTGAGCTTGCCGGCACGCCACCAGACCGCCGTCATCAGCATCAGGCCCAGCAGCAGACCCGGCATGACGCCGGCCATGAACATGCGCCCGACCGACACCTCGGTCACGGCGGCATAGACCACCATCACGATCGACGGCGGGATCAGAATGCCCAGCGTACCCGCGTTGCAGATGACGCCGGCGGCGAATTCTTTGGGGTAGCCGTTCTTGACCATGCCGGCGATCACGATCGAGCCGATCGCCACCACCGTGGCCGGGCTGGAACCCGACACTGCGGCAAACAGCATGCAGGCCAGAATGGAGGCAATGGCCAGCCCGCCGCGCAAATGGCCCACCGCGGCAATGGCAAACACCACCATGCGCTTGGCCACGCCACCGGTGCTCATCAAGACCCCGGCCAGCACAAAGAACGGGATCGACATCAGCGTGTAGTGCTCGCTGGTCTCGAACATCTTGATCGACATCGAAGCCAGGGAGTCTTGCGAGAAGAAAAAGATGGTCAACAGGCTCGACAGGCCCAGGCTCACGGCAATCGGCATGCCGATGGCCATGCAGAAAAACAGCGCGGCAAAGAGCAAAAGAGTGTTCATGACTGGCTCTCTTCGGATTTGAGCCGCATGGCTTCGGCCGCCTCGTCAGCCAGTCTCAGGCTGTCGGTTTTGCCGGTGATCAGGTCGATCAAAATTTGCATGAAGCGCCAACCGGTGAGCAAAAAACCCAGCGGCATGATGATCAGCACCTGCCAGCGTTCGATCGGCATGTCCTCAAATTCAATGCCGACTTCCTTCATTTTCAACACATACGTGCTGGCACCGGTGAGCACCAAGCCCACGTACAGCAGGCTCAACAACACCGCCAGGATCGAGACATTGCGCCGCGCGGCAGGCTTCATCATTTTCACCAGCGCATCGACCCCGATGTGCGAACCCACGCGCACGCCGTAAGAGATGCCGACAAAGATCATGAAGGCAAAAAACACGGTGGTGAGTTCAAGCGCCCAGGAAAAACCGCTGTTGAACACATAGCGCATCACCACTTGCAAAAAGGTCAGCGCGGTCATGGCGGCCAGCATCAGCCCGATGATCCACTCTTCCAGATGATCCAGAATTTTCATGAAATACCCCAAAAAAACCCCGGACGCGCCGGGGTGTTGGCCTCAAACGCAGCTACTTGCTTACTTGTTGGCCTTGAGGGCTGCGTCGATCAGGTCTTTGCCGATCTCGCCTTCAAACTTCTTCCACACCGGCTGCATCGCGGTGCGCCAGGCAGCAGTTTGCTCCTTGCTCATGGGTAGCACCTTGGCCTTGTTTTCGTCGATGACTTTTTGGCGGAATGCCTGGTCTTCTTCAAAGGCCACCTTGTTGCCGAACTTGATGGATTCAAGCATGGCTTCGCTCAGGCCCTTCTGGATGTCAGGCGGCAGGCCGGCCCACCACTTGGCGTTGCCGATCACCATGTAGTCGAGCACGCCGTGGTTGCTGTCCATGATGTACTTTTGCACCTCGTGGAATTTCTTGCTGTAGATGTTGGACCAGGGGTTCTCGGTGCCATCGACCACGCCGGTTTGCAGCGCCTGATAGACCTCGGCAAAGGCCAGTTTTTGCGGGTTGCCGCCGACCGCCTTGAACTGGGCTTCGAGCACGTCAGAGGCCTGGATGCGGAACTTCAGGCCCTTGGCATCGGTGGGGTAACCCAGCGGCTTGTTGGCCGAGAGCTGCTTCATGCCATTGTGCAAAAAGCCAAAGCCCTTGATGCCCTTTTTCTCCATGGAGTTCAGCAGCCCCTGGCCTGCGGGGCTGGACTGGAAGCGGTCCACTGCATGGATGTCGTCAAACAGGAAAGGCAAGTCAAAAATCTGGATCTGCTTGGTGTACTTGCCAAACTTGGCCAGTGAAGGCGCCAGAATCTGCACATCGCCGAGCAGCAGGGCTTCCATCTCTTTGCCGTCGCCAAACAGCTGGCTGTTGGGGAACACCTGGATCTCGACCTTGCCCGGCAGTTTCTTCTCGGCCAGCTCCTTGAACTTCAGGGCGGCCTGGCCCTTGGGCGTGACGTCTGCCACCACGTGGCTGTATTTGATGATGAGCGGGGCGGCCTGGGCGCCCAAACCGAAAGCCAATAAAACGCCAGCGGCAACCAGTTTCAATTTCATGAGAGTCTCCTCGAGTAGTTAAGAGTCTTGAACGACGATCGAACTGTAGAGGCCTGCAGCCGAGGCGACAACTGTGGTGTTCAACAGCTAGGGTTTACCCTGACAGTCGAATCAGGACTTGTGCAAGGCCTGTTTCAGATCGCTCATCCAGCGGGGCCCGATGCGGTCGGCCAGCTGCTGTTGCACGGGTTGAACGGCCTGGCGCAACCGGGCGCGCTGGTCGACACCGAGGCGGTGGATGCGCGTGGTGCCCGCTTGCCGCAAGGCTTGCAGTGCCCGGTCATTCTGGGTGTCGGCAATCTGGTTGGCAAACGCGAGCGATTCCTGCAGCGCCTGGTTGATGAGGGCGCGGTCGTCGGGCTGCAGGTGTTGCCAGAAACGCTGGTTGGTGACCACCGCGTAGCCCAGGTAGCCGTGCTCGGTCAGGCTCAAATCGCTTTGCACCTCGTGCATGGCTTGCGTCCAGAAGTTGGACACCGGGTTCTCGGTGCCATCGACCACACCCGTGGCGAGCGCGCGGCGGGTTTCACTGAAGGGCAGCGTCACCGGGCGCGCGCCCAAAGCGCGCATTTGCGCGGCAATCACGCGGGACGCCTGCACCCGCATGCGCAGGCCCGCAAAATCCTTGAGCTCCAGCAAGGGTCTATTGGCGCTCATCTGCTTGAAGCCGTTGTCAAAAAAACCCAGCCCAACCAGGCCCTGGCGCGACAGGCCTTGCAGCAGTTTTTTGCCCAAAGGCCCCAGGGTGATACGCCGCACCGCGTTCAAATCGTCAAACAGGAACGGCAGATCGAACAGCTCGAATTCGGGCAGCCCGATGCGGCCAAATTTGGACAGCGAGGGCGCCACCAGATCCACCGCGCCCAGCTGCAGCGCCTGCATTTCGTCATGGTCGCCGTACAACTGCGCGTTGGGGTAAACCTGCACGCCAATGCGATGGCCGCTGCGCTGCTCGACCAGTACCTTGAAGCGGTTGGCCGCCAGGCCCTTGGGCGTCTCCTCGGCCACCACATGCGAGAAGCGCAGCGTGATCGCGGGCCTGGCGGTGACGCCAGCAAGGCTGGGCAGGGCCATGCTGCCTGCCAGGGCGGCAAGCCAGCTTCGGCGATTGAAAGGGCCGGAAAAACGTGTGCTGCGCATGCGCGCAATTATGTCGCCTGGCTGACCGGCAGCCGCCGCTCAAGGCACGCGCCTCGCGCCTGAATGCGCATGCCGTTCCCTTCTGTGGCGGGCCTGATCGGTCTGGCCAGCACAGGGCTTGCATCCTGGCCGGGTTTGGTGTCATTTGCACGACGACGTTTGGCTGATTGACAGCTTGGCCTTGCACCGGTCAGGCTCCCCCTGACTTGACTGACAAGCCGTTTTTTACCAAGGGACCTCACCATGACCGGCGCTATCGCGGGCGAACCGCAGCATGCTCTTGCTCAGCCAACTGATTCAATCACAGGTTTTCTAGTTTCCGCAGTTGCAATCAGGCCCGGTATGGCGCTGTGGTTCAGGTGCAGCGTCTGGGTCGGGAAGGCAAATTCGATGGCGTGCTCGGCAAAGCTGCGCACCAGCTGCAGGTTGATGGCCTGCTGCACGTCCATGAACAGGTTGTAGTCGGGTTTGCGCACGTAATACACGGTTTCAAAGTCCAGCGAAAAGGCGCCAAAGCCCCTGAAGTGGGCGCGGTCAAAACGGGCATCGGCTTGCGCTGTCACGGCTTGCTCGATGAGCTTCGGAATCAGCTCCAGTTTTTCCGCCGGGGTATCGTAAGTCACGCCAATGGCAAACAGGGCGCGGCGCTCGGCCATGCGCTTGTAGTTGTGGATGCGGCTTTGCAGCAGGTCGTTGTTGGACATGATGATTTGCTCGCCGCTGAGGCTGCGCAGGCGCGTGGTCTTGAGGCCAACATGTTCCACGGTGCCCATCTCTGCGCCCAGAATGATGAAGTCGCCGATCACAAAAGGCTTGTCAATGGCGATGGTGAGCGAGGCAAACAGGTCGCCCAATATGTTTTGCGCCGCCAGCGCAATGGCAATGCCGCCAATGCCCAGGCTGGCCACCAGGGTCGTGACGTTGATGCCCAGGTTGTCGAGCATCGACAGCAGCACCAGCACCCAAATCACCACCCGGCCAAAGAAGGACAGCAGTGACAGCGTCATGGCGCGTGCGCCCTGGTCTTCCTCTTCGCCCTGCGAAAAGTGGTTGCGCAGCCAGAAAATCAGCCCGCGCGAGGCCCAGAAACCCAGCTGCAGAACCATGACGATGACGAAGATGCGGCCCACCCATTTTTCCAGTGCCGCTGGCAGAGTCAGAAAATGGCTGCCCAGGTACAGGCCAATGGCTCCCACCAGCAGGACGCGGGTGGCCGACAGCACCTCGACCAAAAAGTCGTCGATGACGGTCTCGGTTTTTTCAGCGACCCGCTCGAGGCGGTGCAACACCAGGCGCCGTGCCATGTGCAACAGCAGGATGAAAGCAGCCGCTGCCAGCACGGCGTAGGCCAGGTCGGTGACGGTGTTGTTGGCGATGAGTTGTCTCAACATGGCAGAGTAGTTCAATGGGTTTGGGTGACCTTGTGCAGTGCGGGATGCACATCTGGATTGATGCCGCTGCGCTCGGCCAGCGTGGCGCAGCTGAGTTGTGCCACGTAGGCCAGCAAGGCGGTGCGGGCCCAGCGCGCTTGCGGAAAAGGCAGCGCCAATTGTGCCTCATGGAGCTGGTTGCATCCCAGGCAGATGAACGGCACCGCGCGTGCCAGCAAGGCGGCGGTGACCGCCTGTTTGCTGGCCATGGGCTCGTCGGCCCCCGAGAAGATCACGACCCGGTCGGCCGGGCTGGCCGCCGCAATGGGTCCGTGCAGGTATTCGGCCGTGGAGTAACCAAAGGCCGGTATGCCCACGCTTTCCTGTAGCTTGAGCGCCGCATCGAGCGCGCCGCCGCAGGACGGGCCGCGTGCCAGCCAGGTCACGGTGCGCGCACCGTCCAAAAAGGTGGCGAGCTGGGCCGGGATGCCATCGGCATCGATTTGCAGCATGCAGGCGGCAGTTTGTTCCGCTGCCTCCACGATGTCGTAACCTGCGAGCGCGGCCGCCACAAAAAGCTGTGCGATCACGCTTTTGGTGGCCGGTACCGCCTGCTCGGTGCCGCAGCCCAGGCGGATCAGGTGGTGGGCTGATTTGAGCAGGTGCGCGTCGGGCGAATCGGCCTCGGACACGGCCACCACCAGGGCGCCGCGCGCGCGCAAGCACTCGGCACTGGCGGCGATGTCGGTGGACTGGCCCGAGTACGAAAACGCATAGACCACCGCGTCCTGCCAGTCGGCGCCGGGCAAGTCCTGGGTGCTCAGCCAGGGCCGGAACTCGATGGGCTGGCGGCCGCTTTGCAGGGCAAACAGGTAGGACGCAAAGGTGCACACATTGCCCGAACTGCCGCGCCCGAGCAGCACCACGGTGGCTCGCCCAGCCAGTCGGCTGCGGATGGTGTTGGCCGCTTGCTGCCAGCGCTGCGCCTGCGAGCGCAGCATCTGGGGTGCCGAGCGTGCCTCCTGGGCCATCAGACTTTTCAACATGTCAATTCTCCTTGGGGGGTGTAGGGGTTGGCGGGCAGTGCCTGCCAGTAAAACTCGGTGGCAGCGCTGCGGTATTGATGGCCCGCAATGCGCCCGCGCATGCCGTCGTCGTCGCCAAACAAGGCGCTCACCTGGCTTGCGTAATGCCGCAGCAGGGCCATCTTGGCGTCCACATCCACCGGCAGGGCCAGGCGCCTGACAGCGGTCAGATGCAGTCGGCCCAGGGCCTGCTGCGGGTCGTCCTGGTCGCCGCGCCCGACCTGGGGGTCGGCCACGTAGGGGAAATCCTCGTAAAACAGCAGCTCGGCGCCAGTTGCGGTGGCCGCCAGCCGCACCGCCACCTGGGCGGCGATCTGGTGGTCCACGTGGTGGCCAATGCCCATCGGGCTGATCAGCAAAATCCGGCCAAGGTCCAGGCACAGGCGGCGCAGCACCAGGTAGAGCTCCTCGATGTGCGCCATGTCGTCGATGCGCGGTGTCACCCAGCGCTCGCGCGCCCGGCGGTAAATCAGCTTGTCGGTGAGCGGGCTGCGGCGGTAGATGCCATCGGCAAAGCTCAGGTGGACAAAGTCGGCATTGACCGAGCGCATGGCCGCGATGTCTTCAGTGCGCCGGGTGCGTGCGCTCACATGACCCTGGCGGCGCTCGATCTTGCGACTGCCGTCGCTGCCCAGCCGGCGCGAGGTGGCGCTGCTGATGCTCACCACCAAGGTGGAGATGCGGTCTCGCAGGGCGTGCAGCAGGGCGCCGCAGCTCAGGGCTGCGTCGTCCAGGTGCGGTGACAAAATGACCACTCGCTCAAAGTCATCCCAATCCATACGCTTGAGCAAGTCTTGTGTCTTCATGCTCTGGCCTTTGGCCAATCAGGGTAGCTGGCGCGCGCCTGGTTGATCATGTTCGCTGCCAACAGGGGCTTGCCGACCAGGGGGTTGGCGGCCAGGGCGGCCACCCGGGCCTGATGGTCGCCACCGGCGGCGGCTTTGGCCGTGAGGCGCTGGTAGCGCTCAAGCTGTTTTGCCAGACCGTAAAACGAGGTCGGCAGGTGCGGTGCGGGCAGCCGTTCGATGCCGGCACTTGACACCCGCACCCGGGTTTCGACCACGGTGTCATGCGCGAAGCTCGCGGTGGCGCCCAGGTTGGGCAGGTTCAGCACCAGTTCATGCGGTGTGCTTGATGCCAGTGCCCGGATCGCGGTCACCGCCAGATCGCCAAAACCGGCCGAGCCACGGAAGAATTTCAGCTCTGGCCGGGCCCGCTTGCCCTCGGCCTCGAAGTGGGCGTAATACCGGTCCAGCGAGGCCGCCACCACGTCGCTGCGCGGACCAACGCGCCGCGCGTGCGCCACAAAGGCCTGCGGAAACAGGTAGTAAGGCAGGTAGGAGTTGGGCCAGTAGCCGGCGTGCTCACGGGCCAGCGCAAGCGACAGCTCAAAGCGCAGCTTGTGCTCGTCGTCATAGTCTTCAGGGGGTGCCAGCGGCGCGTTATGCGCCGCCAGCGGGGTGCCGTCAATCAGCACGTCGCTGTACCAGGTGGCATGGTTGAGGCCGTTGCAGCGAAACGTGTAGCGTGCCGGTCGGCCCAGGGCATGGCATAGCGCCAGCAGGTCCTCGTCCGACTGGTCGCACAGGCCGATCACCTTGACGCCGCCGCGATTGACCAGCGCCTGCGTCACGATGTTGCTGGGGTTGGTGTAGTTGAGCAAAATGGCATCGGGCGCCAGGTCTTGCATGACGGCTGCCACGCGCAAGGCCTCGGGCACCGAGCGCAGGGCAAAAAAGAAGCCGCCCGGGCCCACGGTTTCCTGCCCCGGCAGGCCGAACTCAAGCGGCAAGCTCTCGTCGATGCGGCGTGCCGCCAGACCACCGGGCCGGGTCGAGTTGAGCACCAGGTCGGCGCCCGCAATGGCGGCCTCCAGCGTGGGCGCCACCTCCACCTTGAAGGCGTTGGTCTGTTGCGCCATGGCGCTGGTGAGGCGGGCCACGATGGCCAGGTGGCCAGCGTCGGTGTCGTACAGCCGCACGGTGGTCAAGGGCAGTTCGCCCGCATGGGCGATCAGGGCCTGCAGCAGGCCCGGCGTGTAGGCGCTGCCGCCGCCCAGAATGGTCAGGGTTTGCATGGGTTCTCTTGGGTTAGACCGGCCATCAGGGCGGGGTCGGTGACCAGGCCACCGGTCTGGGTCAAAATTCTGGCGGCCGCAAGGCTGCCCAGCTGCAGCGCGGCTTCGGGCGTGTTGCCGCGCACCAGAGCGGCAATGAGTCCGGCGCAAAAGGCGTCGCCCGCGCCGGTGCTGTCAAGCACCTGGGTGGGCACGGCGGGCAGGCGCAGCGGCACCGCGTCCAGCACGCCAGCGACACCTTGGTCGCCCAGCGTGACCAGCACCGAGTGCGCGGCTCCGGCCAGGCGTGCCGGCGCGCCTTCGGCCTGGCCGCAGGCGGCCTGGGCTTCTTTCTCGTTGAGCACCAGCAGGTCCCAGGCGCGGTCCCGGCGCCGGGCCAGTTGCGCCAGCTGCTGCGGGCTCCAACTGGCGCTGACCGAAATGCGCGCGCCGCGCCGACGCGCCCGGGCCAGCGGCGCAGCCAGGCGGGCGGCTTCCTCCAGGCCCGGCACATGCACCCAGGCGCTGGCGGGCAATTCCCTGACGTCGGCCAGCACAGCCAGCTCGGCCGTGCTGACAAAGGCACGGTCCCGCGCATCGGAAAACACCAGCGAGATCGCCGGGTTGTCGCGCGCGGGCAGCGGCGCCAGCGTGATGCCCAGGCGCTGCGCCAGCAAATCTACCGCCTGATCGGCGATGCCATGGCCCATGGGCAGGCACAGCGTGACCCGCAGGCCCAGCGCCGCCGCCACGCTGGCGGTGTTGAGCGCGCCGCCCAGGGCCAGCGTCATGCCATCGACAAATACCTCTTCGCCGGGTGCCGGGCGGGCGTGCGGCGGCACGAACACCTCAAAATAGGCCAGGCCCACAACGACCAGGTCGGTCATGCCAGGATCACGCACTTACCAGCCCCACAGCAGACGGCGCGCGATCCAGCCCTTGAGCCCGCCCTCGCGCTGCACCCTGACCCAGTCATTGCGGTGTTCCAGCGTGCGCAGCACTTCGCCGTGATCGGCCTTGCCGAGAATGCGGCTGCGCGTGTTGGGCGCACTGCGCACATTGGCGACGCGCGACTTGACCACCACATGGGGCGTTTTGCCCACCAGCGGACGGTACACCCAGCCGCTGTCGTTTTCGAAGTCGCGCACCTTGAGCCACTTGCCCCGGCGGCCGGT